>JAZQUQ010000227.1:0-12917 GCA_045631365.1 Eubacteriales bacterium
CCCGAGACTACAGCTCCCGAGACTACAGCTCCCGAGACTACAGCTCCCGAGACCATCGCTCCCGAGACAGCACCTGTCTCCGACCTTTCTCTGGCCTTCCACACGGTAACCCTTGCCACGGGAAGCTCTGTTTCCCCGAAAGTGCATCTTGACTCCGCCCAAGGGGGGGCTCTTTTGTGGGAAAGCTCCGATCCCACCGTTGCCTCGGTGGATGAAAACGGCACCGTTCGGGCAATTTCCGCGGGACAATGCACGGTAACGGTCACCGCCGCAGCCAATCCCGCTCTGTGGGACACCGTCTCCGTCACGGTATCGGAAGCCCCCGCCTGCACCTATATCGACGGACTTCTCATTGCGAACAAGACCTATTCCCTCCCCTCAACCTATGCATTGGGTGTGGACGGCGAAGCATACGACCAACTGCTGAACATGATTTCCGCGGCGTCGTGGGACGGAATCACCCTGACCCTCATCTCCGGCTACCGCAGCTACGAGCATCAGACCAATACCTACAATAATTACGTGGCAAGGGACGGACAGGCGGCTGCGGACCGATATTCCGCTCGCCCGGGTCATTCCGAACACCAAAGCGGTCTTGCCTTCGACCTCAACAGCCTGTACCAGAGCTTCGGCGATACGGCGGAGGGACTCTGGCTTGCGGCAAACTGCCACCGCTTCGGATTTATCATCCGTTATCCCAAGGACAAGGAGCATATTACCGGTTATATGTACGAACCTTGGCACGTGAGATACGTGGGTGTGGAAATGGCAGAAAAAATCCGAAACAGCGGTCTTTGTGTGGAAGAATACTTCGGCATAACCTCACAATATGCCGAATAACAAAACACAGATCATCCCCGAGAACGCCCAAAATTGTAGATTATCCACTTTTTGCTGTAAATTATCCTTGAAATTCTGCTTTGGAACATGGTATAATAATCCTGCAATGTAAAAAAAAACACATTAAGGAGAAAAACTCAAATGAAAAAGACTTTTCTGTTCGCAGCCATTCTGATTCTGTGTATGTCGCTGTTCACCGTAGGAGTATCGGCAAAGGTGATTGCTTCGGGGCAATGCGGTGACAACGTCACGTGGGAGCTGGACGCAGACTGCACCCTGTACATCCGCGGCGAGGGTGATATGTGGAACTGGACCAACGAAGGCACCGACTATGCCCCTTGGATGGACGAGTATCAGGAGTATATCTACTCCATCGTCATTGAGGACGGCGTAACCTCCGTGGGGGACGGTGCGTTCTACTTCTGCGAAATCGTTTCCTATATAGACCTCCCGGACAGCGTGACCCGTATCGGTGATGAAGCGTTTTTGAGTGCCTCCATTGAAACGATCGATCTTCCTGAAAATCTGACGGAAATCGGCACGTGGGCGTTCTTCTACTGCGAATGCCTTACCGACGTGACCATCCCCGCAAGTGTAACCACCATTGGGGAGCTGGCGTTTGGGGCGTGTGCTTCTCTTACGGAATTCGCCGTAGAGGAAGAAAATCCCAATTACACTACCGTGGACGGCATCCTCTACGACAAGGAAGCCACGACCCTCCTTCAGTTCCCCATGGGAAGAGAGGAAAAAAGCGTTATCATTCCCGACGGTACAACCGCCATCGGCAAGGGTGCGTTCTACGGAAGTTCTTTCCTGCAGCGGATTGTGATTCCCGATTCCGTTACGGAAATCGGTCCCTGGGCATTTGAGGAATGCTATGAACTGACCAACCTGAAGCTGGGCAACGGGGTGACAACCATCGGCGAAGGGGCATTTTACTACTGCACCTCCCTCGGCTCCGTCACAATTCCCGACTCCGTTACGGAAATCGGAAACCGAGTATTTGCCGGCTGCTCCAACATGACCGAAATTGATCTCGGCGAAGGGGTAACCACCCTCGGTGAGAATGCGTTCGGCGAATGCGAGAGCCTGATCAGCATCCGTTTCCCCGCCGGCCTTGTGTCCGTTGATGTCTCCGCGTTTGATGGCTGCTATAATCTGCAAAAGTATGAGGCAGACGAGAACAATCCCGTCTTCTCCGCCAACACCGCAGGGGTCCTCTTCAACAAGAATATGACCTCGCTGATCAAGTATCCCGTTGGAAAAGCGAGAACCACCTACACCGTTCCCGAAGGTGTAACCGAAATTGCGGACTATGCCTTTGCAGGTGCGTATAATCTGATGAAGGTGACCCTCCCCGAAGGGCTGACCTCCATCGGAGCCTACGCCTTTACCTCCTGTACTTCTCTTGAGACTGTAACAATCCCCGAGGGTATTACCGAAATCAAGGAAGGCACCTTCACCCTGACTGCGCTGACGGATCTGACCCTTCCCAATACTCTGACGGAAATCGGCAAGGGTGCTTTCACAGGCTGTTTGTATCTGGGCGAGGTAAACCTCCCCGAGTCCCTTACCGTAATCGGTGAACTGAGCTTTGCTCTCTCCGGCGTGACCAAGATCACAATCCCCGCAGGTGTAACGGTTATCGGCACCCAAGCATTCGCCATGTGTGCACTGCAGGAGGTTACCATTTCCGAGGGCGTAGAAGAAATCGGTTATGCAGCCTTTGGCATGTGCGGAATGACCGAAGTAACCATCCCTAAAAGCGTTTCCGTCATTGAAAAGGAAGCTTTCGCGTACTGCACCAATCTCGCAAGCGTAACGGTTCTGTCCCGTGACGTTTCCTTCGGCAGAGAAGCCTTCGCCTACACCACCGACGACCTTACCATGACAGGCTACAGCGGCTCTACCGCAGAAGCCTACGCCAATGCGCTGGGATATACCTTCCTCCCCTTGATGGAAGAATTCGTGGCAGGCGACATCACAGGCGACGGTTCGGTAGATATTTCCGACGTCATTCTTCTGTTCCGCCACAGCATGATGCCCAATCTTTACACCATCGATTATGCGGGCGACCCCGACTTCACCAAGGACAGTGCCGTCAACATCAACGATGCAATCCTCCTCTTCCGTCACAGCATGATGCCCGGTCTTTATCCCATCGCATAAATTAACCACGGCTGCCGCAGGATTCCACCAATCCTGAGGCAGTCTTTTTTCCTTGAGGTTAATTTATTGCAAGAATCATTGACAATCCATGGCACAAGTGCTACAATAAGGGTACAGACTCCCCCTAATTTTCACAAAACACAGGAGAACCATATGAATTTCACAAAAAAATCGACCATTCTTCTGCTGACCGCCCTTTCGGCAGTTACCATGGGTTTGTGTGCGGCAAATGCTTCTGCAGCGGAAACAGTCGCTTCCGGCACGTGCGGCGAAAACGCGGTGTGGTCCTTTGCGGACGATGGCACGCTGGTCATCTCCGGCACGGGTGACATGGCGGATTATATCTCCCCGAGCGAACAGCCTTGGTCGGCGTATTCCACCAACCTCGGTCACGTTGTCATCGAAGAAGGTATTACCTCCATCGGCGACTATGCGTTTTACCACACCTCCGTAGAGACCGTCAGCATCGCGGACAGCGTAACCGACCTCGGCAGATACTCCTTTTACTTCTGCCGCCAATTGACCGAAATGACAATTTCCGAAAACGTCCTCACCTTGGGATCGGATTTCCTCGGACGCTGTGCCTCCCTCACCAAAATCACGGTGGAGGAAGGAAACCCCAATTACACCGCCGATGAACACGGCGTTCTGTTCAACAAGGGTATGACCATCCTCATGCAATACCCCGTAGGAAGCACGGCAACGGAGTATTCCATCCCCGAAACCGTCCTTGAAATCAACAACTACAGTTTTTCCGATGCCTCTTTCATTGAGATTATTCGTTTTCCCGCCGACCTTTACTACTACGGACGGATGGCGTTCATGTGCTGCCCAAGCCTGACCGCCTTTGAGGTTGCCGAAAACAGCCCCTATTTTACGGCAGGCAGCGACGGCATTCTGTTCAGCAAGGACGGAAAAACGCTCTGTAAATACCCCGCCGCCAAAAAGGAACGGGAATACACGATCCCTGACACGGTTATTACGCTCGGAGCCTATGCCTTCCATGAAAGTCCTCTTGAATCCGTTACCATCCCCGAGGGAGTTCAGAGGGTAGAGTGGATGGCGTTTGCAGCCTGCGAGAATCTGACAGAAATCACCATTCCCAAAACGGTTTTCTCCATCGAACACAGTACGTTCAACGGATGCAGCAGCCTTTCCTCTGCCAAGATTCTGAATCCCTACACCGAAATCGAAAACGGTGCCTTCTCCGCCCTTCATCCCTCCTTTATTCTGCACGGCTATACAGGCTCCACAGCAGAGGAACACGCGGCAAACAATCAGCTCACCTTCCATTCCCTTGGGGAGATCCCCGAGGAGCTGGCTGACGTTCTTGTCTCCGGTCAATGCGGCGAGAACGCAACGTGGACCCTTTATACCGACGGCGAGCTGGTGATCCGCGGCGAGGGTGCCATGACCGACTGGGACCGTTGGGTTGACCCCTCCCCTTGGGACTCCAACGTGGACTTTATCAAAAAGATCACCGTTGAAGAAGGAATCACCCACATCGGTGCTTCGGCGTTCTTCCCCTGCACCAAGGCAGAAAGCATCACTCTGCCGAGTACGCTGACCTCCATCGGCGCCATGGCGTTCCGCAGCTGCGAAAGCGTAACGGAGCTTATTATCCCCGACAGCGTGACCACCATCGGTAACTGGGCGTTCGGTTACTGCTACGGTCTCACGGAACTGATCATTCCCGACAGCGTAACGGAACTGGGCGCAACTGCCTTCCGTGACTGCATCTCCCTTACCAATATCGTTCTTCCCAAGGGAATTACCGCCATCGGAAACAGCATGTTCTCCTTCTGCTCCGCCCTCACGACCGTAACCCTCCCCGAGGGAATCACCTCTATCGGCAACTACGCCTTCTCCTTCTGCGAAAATCTGACGGAAATCGTGATTCCGAAAAACGTCACCGCCATCGGTCAAGGCGCGTTCGGCGGATGCGTTTCTCTGACGAAGGTTACCGTTCTCTCCCGCAACACCGTGTTCAACGGTGATCTGTTCAATTCCGCGCAGGGTTCGATGAACGGTGCCACCCTGTACGGCTACGCAGGCTCCACCACGGAAGCCTACGCCGAGGCATACGGGCTTCCCTTTGTTCCCTTGGCTGTGGACTTTGTGGTGGGCGACATCGACGGCGACGGTACGGTAGATATTTCCGACGTCATCCTTCTGTTCCGCTACAGCATGATGCCCGATCTTTACACCATCACCTACGCGGGCGACCCCGACTTCATCAAGGACGGTGCCGTCAACATCAACGATGCAATCCTCCTCTTCCGTCACAGCATGATGCCCGACCTTTATCCCATCGCATAACATAACAACGGCTGCCGCAGGTTCACTCCCTACGGCAGCCGATTTTTTTATTCGTTTTCCATTAATCCATACGGTAGATTTCCGCCGCACAGAACACGGGTGCCTCTTTTACGGGAGTTCCGTACCGTTCGGCGGGACTTGCGATGATCTCCGCGGCAACGGTATTTTCCCCGTCGGTCAGGTGCTTGGTAATATCCAGCTCCCACGGTGCAAAGGCAAGGAATCCCGCCGACTCTCCGTTCACCGTTACCCGAACGGCGTCGTGAACCCCGCGGAAGGTGAGGATACAGCACTTATTCTCCTCGGGCTGATACTCGAACTTCGCCTCGCCCGCCGTCACGGGGAGTGCCACGATTTCCGTTACGGTTTTCGCGGGATTTTCCCCAAGGGTGGGAAGTACGCCCGTATTGATGCCGAGAATCACCGCACATCCGCCCTGCACCGTTACGGGATAGCGGATTCCGTCGGGACAAATCTCCCCCTTCAGCTCCCGTGTCTCCCCCGTAAAGGGATCGAACACACGGCAAAGACCCGAACGGTCGGTCACAATATGTCCGGACACCGTCTCATCCCCCTCGTTGAAGCAGAGGAAGAAGGGATATCCGCTTTTGGTAAGGTGGAGGAAGCGGATCTGCTTGGCGTTCTGCTCGTCCTTCTTCCGAGGCTCGAAATAGGAGGTCTTCTTCACGTGCTTTTTGAGGTAGCCGATAAAGTCGTTTCCGCGGTACATTTTTCCGCCCTCGATCACCATCCGACCCAGCTTCTGCACGGTGGGGGGATCCAGACGAAGTCTGCTGTCCACCAGAAGAATATCGTAACGGTAACGGTCAATGGCGATCTTTCCGTCGTGGATGTGGGCTTTATTCAGCACGTCGTCCATGGTGAGATAATTGAAGGTATATCCGTTCTCGTAAAGGGGTCCCACCGCCTTCACGGGCATGAAATCGTCGGAACACAGCACGGCACAGGTGGGATTGTTATCATTCATGGCGTTCAGCCAGCTCATGCGCTTGATGTATCCTGCAATACGGCGGTAATCCTCCCACCAAACGCTGTGGGGGCCCACATCGGGCGGTCTTTCATTAGTCTGCAGATCGGTGCGGAGAGAATAGTGGAACGCGTGGGGGAGAATCATATTTACGCCCCTTGCGAACAGGAAGTTGAGGGAACGCATCATCTCGGAAGCGGTGAAATCCCACGGATTCTCCTCATCCCCGCATAGTGCGAAGCATTCGTTGGAGCAGCGTCCCACCCCCATGTGACGGGCGGCATCCGCTGCACATTTTGCCATAACGGAATCGGGGGAAATCAGCTCTTCCCCGTGCGCCACACTCCGCAGAGACAAATCCTGACCGGGAACGTCGAAATACTTCATCATCTCGCAGTCGGAGCTGGATGTGGGGTGTCCCATCAGGGCAACGCCGTGCTTTTTGCACCAATCCCCGATCCGAGCGTAGTAAGTTCTGCCCAGTCGGCGGCGAAGGGTGCGGCGGAAGATATTTTCCGCATCCCGTTTCTTCCGTTTGTCGTCCGTTTCTAAAAGAAGGGCGCAAAGATAGCCTTCATCCCCGCCTTCCGCCTTGAAATCCTCCCACATATCGTAGGTCCAAGAGATTTTGCCCTTCATATCAGCACATCTGCCTGCAGGATCCGCATCCTTGGTATAGAATCCGATGATGGTGGCACCGAAATAGGAACCGAGAGCGGCGTGAAGCTTGGCGTGGGTGTTCTCAATGATTGCATCTACCGCATCGGGATTGAGAAGGTCGGCGGTACGGGGAGCGTTTTCTCCGTTTTCCTCCTCACCCGCATAGATTCCGCGGGATGTCCCGTTGGTAAAACCGAGAATGAAATCGTAATCCTCTCCCTCTTCCCCCTTTTTCACGGAATGGGTGAGGGTCATCAGCTTTTCTTCTCCCGGAAGAAGAGTATGGCTTCCTGCGGGGACTGCGTACAGCGCTCGTGCCGCAAACAGAGGATTGGCCTTCACCACCATACTGTGAGCAGCACCGGAAGGAGAACCCGCCTCATCGGACAAAATCAGCATCATCCGCTTTTTCGCTGCGGTTTTGGCACACAGCTCCAAAAGCTCCATATAACGTTCCGACAGGTAGGGGATCGTTTCATCAAAGCCCATAGCGGGGCGTATGAGAAGTCCGTCTACCCCCTTTTTATGGAATTCGCTGATCTGACGAACCAGCTCTTCCTCATCCATACGGTCGTTCCAAAGCCACACGGGAACAGGGGAAAAGGAATTCCCCGGATTTTTGAATATATTACAAAGAATATCGTACATAGTGTCCTCACAATGATTCTGAATTACCTATATTATATCTCTTTTTCCGAAAAAAAGCAAGACAAAAATGGGGCTGTCGTACAATCATACAACAGCCCCACCGTAAATTACAGGGTGAATTCAAACTTCAGCTTGATGTTTTCCTTTGCGAGGGTATCGAGGATACCGTTGACAATCGTGAGAACTTCTTCCTTTGTCATGGTTCTCTCGGGGTTGGAGAACAGGATGCGGACGGTGATGGACTTTCCTGCATCATCGGTGTAGGTGTCCACTACGCTGACCTTCTTGATGAGGGCGCAGTTCGCTTCCTTGATGGCGTTGGCAATGGGAGCATAGGTTTCGCTGAGGAAGGAAAGGTCAATCTCGATTTCGGGGAACTTGGAGGGTCCTTCGTAACGGATGCCTGCGTTTGCAATCTTTGCGAATTCTTCCACGTCGATTTCCGCCCAAACGATATTCGCCTTCTTGTCGATCTTCTTTGCCACAACAGCGTTTGCAATGCCGATTTCGCCAAGCTCACGACCGCCGAGGAAAATCTTGTTGAGGTTCTTCGGATGCTTCCAGCTTGCGGCGTTGTCGGACTTCTCGAAGGTGAGGGGCTGGTGCTTGATATCGTCTGCAAGAACCGCAAGAATGTCACGAAGCTCGAAGTAAAGGGCTTCGGTATCCTTGGTCTTGGAGTACAGAGTGATCGCCAGCTTCTTCTTTTCGTTGCAGAGTCCGTCTGCCTTTACGCCGTCTACCACACGACCGATTTCAAAAATGCCGAAATCCGCGGAGTATGCGGTGTTGGTCTTCACCTGGCAAAGCTGGGTGGGGACAATGGTACGGCGGAGGGTCTTGATGTTGGGGTTGGTGGCGTTGATCAGCTCTACGTTGGGCTCGATGTCGATGCCGAGAGCCTTGAACTCATCGTAGTATGCCCAAAGGTAAGAGTGAACCTCATGGAGGGAGAATCTCTTTACCAGGATATCCTTGATTCTGTCCTCGTCGGTCTTTTCCTGTGCGGGACGAACGGGGTACAGAGGAGCTGTCGCGGTGTGAACGTCGAAATTATCGTAGCCGTAGATACGGGTGATTTCTTCGATGATGTCTGCCTTAATGGTAACGTCCTTGGTGGCTCTCCAGCTGGGAACGGATACCGCGAAGTCGTCGCCCTTCAGCTCTACACCGAAGCCGAGGGAGGTAAGGGTCTTCACGATGGTGCCGTTGTCGATTTCGATACCGGTGTAGCGGTCAACAAACGCCTTGTTGAAGCTGAGGTTCACCTTAGGATAAGTGAATGCGATCTCGTCGGTGAGGGAGGAAACCACTTCCGCGCCGCTGTCGATATCGGTAAGGAGCTTTACAAAACGTGCGATTGCCGCTGTGGTCATTTCGGGGTCAAGGCTCTTCTCGTAGCGCATGGAAGCGTCGGTACGGTGGGAGAGACGAACGGTGGACTTACGGATGGACGCCGCATCAAAGGTAGCGGATTCCAGAGTCAGAGTAGAGGTGTCCGCCACGATTTCGGAATCAAGACCGCCCATAATACCGGCAATCGCCACAGGTGTGTCCCCGTTGCAGATCATCAGAGTGTTTTCGTCGATGGCGCGTTCCACACCGTCCAGAGTCTTGAAGGTGAAGGGAGTGTCGAAGCGCTTGATGCGGATCTTTTCCACCTTGCGGGAGTCAAAAGCGTGCATGGGCTGACCCATTTCCAGCATGAGATAGTTGGTCAGGTCTGCGAGGAAGTTGAGCGAACGCATACCGCAGTAGAACAGACGGATTCTCATGTTCACGGGGCTCTTGTGTACGGAGATATTGCCGAACTTGAGGCAGGAGTATCTCTGACACAGGGGATCTTCGATCTTCAGATCAACCTTTTCGAGATGGTTGTACGCGGAAAGGTCAACGGAATCGAGGGGCTTGAGGGGACGGTTGGCAAGTGCCGCGATTTCACGGGCAATACCGTAGTGACCCCACAGGTCGGGACGGTTGGTGAGGGACTTGTTGTCAACCTCGAACACGATGTCGTCGATCTGGTACACGGACTTCAGATCGGTACCAACGGGGATATCGTCGGTGATGTCCATGATACCGTCGTTGGAGTCGCCGATGCCGATTTCCTTTTCGGAGCAGCACATACCGTTGGAGGTGTAGCCCGCAAGCTTACGGGGAGCGATGGTGATTTCACCGATCTTTGCGCCCAGCTTTGCAAAGGCAGTCTTCATGCCCACACGAACGTTGGGAGCGCCGCAGACAACGTCCACAGGCTCGCCCTCGCCGATATCAACCTTCAGAAGGTGAAGCTTCTTGGATTCGGGGTGTTCTTCTACGGAGAGGATTTCTGCGACAACGATGCCGCTTACGTCGCTTCCCTTGAAGAAAATTTCGTTTTCCACTTCGGCGGTGGAAAGGGAGAATTTGCTGATCAGTTCCAGCTTATCGATTCCGGACAAATCTACGTAGTCCGAAATCCAGTTCATTGAAATATACATTCGATTAACACTCCTCGTATAATAGAAGTAATAAGTTTTATTGTTCCCCTGCGGGAACCGTTATTTTCGTGTCGTTATGATTTAAACTCAGCCGCAGACATCCTCATCACGCAGCGTGCCGATGGTTCCCTCATTGACAATGCGAGGGTCGCCGTCGGTAGTCACGTTCCGAAGGGTCAGTATTCCGATGTGGCTTGTGGGATAAAGACGAAGCAGCGGCATCTGTTCCCCCGTACCGTTTTCCGTGGTAACGTTATCGAGAATGAGCTGTTCTGTTTTTACGTCTTTCTTCAATCCGATCGTGTAAACGGAAGTGTTCTCCTCTCTGCGGTGGAGATTGGACACTTTTACATTTTTCAGGTAAACGCCTGCCTCCATAAAAATAATGGGGAACACATACATTCCTTCCTTGCAGTACACGGAATGCCGAACCGCTTTTGAGGCGTAAATCTTATCCAACGTAATCGCATCGAAATAGCCCTCTCCGTCATAATTGTGGAATCTTGTGAATCCCACAACATACTGATAATAGGTACCGTACACATTGGAAATGGTGATCTTTTCAACGGGGTTCTTTACGGTGAGCAGACGGACTGCGGAATGACAATCCTCCGCAAAAATACCGTCGATTTCGATGTTGGTGATGGGACCGTTTGAACCTTCGTCTGCATTGAGGGCAATCAGGTCATCGTAGCAGGCTCCCTTCAGATTGCGGATCACACCGTAATGGCAATTACCGTCCAAGTGGATGCCATCCATGTTCAATGCATTGGGATTTCCGTAATTGAAATCGAAGGTAATATCCTCCACGGTGAAATAGGAAACCGTATCAAGGGTAACCGCAAAATTGACGGGGTCCTTCAAGGTCATTTCGGTAAGCTTCAGCCCCTTTACGTTGTAGAAGAGCATACCGATGCCTGTGTAACGGTCGGGTTCAAAGGTTCCTGTCTGAATGGGATTGGGGTTCTGCCCCTTGTTATTCAAATCCCAGATGCCGCCCTTGATTTCAATGTTATGGGTGGTGTCCTCCGGCTCGTTGGAAAACACGTCATAGAAGCAAAACAGCTCATGGCTCAGGTTGTTCTCCTTGAGACTGTATTTTTCCACCGTCTTATTGCTGACCATCAAGCAGTTTGCTCCGTCCATAAGGCGGATTCGTGCAAATCTGGGAAGAACAAGGCGGAAATTCGAGGGAAGCATCAGTGTCTTTGATACAAGGTAACATACCTTCGGCACGGGAAGGGTTACTTCGCACACGCCGCTGTCGATCATTTCCTGTATCGCAGGATAGTCATCATGGATACCGTCGCCGTATAATTGATATTTCATATCGATACCTCATCTATCACAGATTGTAGCCCATACCGGGATAAAACCTCAACTCCACAGGGACTCGCGGATTATTTATCGTCGGTAAACTGGTCAAGGCATTTGAGGCTTCCGCTGTTGAGGTCGCGGATATCCTTGACGCCGTATTTCATCATGGCAAGACGGGTGAGACCCAGACCGAACGCAAAGCCGGTGTATTCTTCGGGGTCAATACCGCCTGCTGTCAGCACTTCGGGGTGAATCATACCGCAGGGGCAAAGTTCCAGCCATCCGCTGTGCTTACAGGAGGGACATCCCTCACCACCGCAGATAAGACAGCTGATATCAAGCTCGAAGCCGGGTTCCACGAAGGGGAAGAAGCCGGGACGGAGACGAACCTTGATATCCTTCTGGAATACTTCGGAAAGCATGGTCTTCATGAAGAAGATCAGGTTGGAGATGGAGATGTTCTTGTCCACCATAACGCCTTCCATCTGGAAGAAAGTGTTTTCGTGGCAGGCGTCGGTTGCCTCGTTACGGAAGCAGCGTCCGGGGAAGATTGCCTTGATGGCCTTACCCTCGTTGATCAGCTGATCCTTGTACTTCTTATAGATAGCATTCTGAGCAGCAGAGGTCTGTGTCTTCAGAAGCTGACCGTTATCGAGATAGTAGGTGTCCTGCATATCGCGTGCGGGGTGGTTCTTGGGGATATTGAGAGACTCGAAGCATTCGTAGTCGGTTACGATTTCGCTGTAGTCCTCCACGTTGAAGCCCATGGACTTAAAGATATCCTCGCAGCGGCGCTGAACGAGGGTGATGGGGTGATAGGAGCCTCTTGCCAGATTGGCGGGCATGGAGATATCGAACTCGGGCATACGGCTGTTTTCCAGCTCGATTTCCTTCTGCTTCAGTTCCTCCATTTTTTCTGCGATAGCAGCGGTGATCTCGTCCTTCAGTACGTTGACCGCCTGTCCGAAGGTCTTCTTTTCTTCGATGGAAAGGGACTTCATGTCCTTCATCAGATCTGTAACCAGACCCTTTTTGCCGAGATACTCAACTCTCAGTTTGTCGAGATCGGCAGCAGCGGAAACCTCAGCCAGCGCTTTGGCAAAGGATTCTCTTACTTCCAATGTTTTGTCACTCATATTCGTATTCCTTTCGGTTGAATTTTCAAATAAAAAAACAGCTTCATCCCCAAGGGACGAGCTGCAGCCCGCGGTACCACCCAAATTCGGATTGAATCCGCACTTTTTCGTGCTTTTGGCGTGAGCACATACACTCTGCTTAGTCATGGACTTAGGTCATGGGCTTCGGCAGAATTTCCCTCCATTGCCCCACGTTTCCGCAGATTGCTCCCTTTGCTGAAATTCACGGTTTGGTCCCATCGGGCGGCTCTCAGCCAACGGCACGCCTTCTCTTTGGAACGGGATTCCAACGCTACTGACACAAAGTTCCTCGCATTATATTATTTTAGCATATTGTTTGTCGGTTGTCAAGGATTTTTT
>JAZQUQ010000228.1:0-8711 GCA_045631365.1 Eubacteriales bacterium
TTTTTCTTTTTTTAATAAAAAGAAAAAGGTCGAAAACATTTTGGTATCCGAGTCGGACCGTGTGATCCCCACAAAAATCCACACCACCCCCTTTTCGCTGAAATACACAAGGAAAAACCACGATTTTTTTAAAAATTTTACTTTATTAAGTTAAAATTGATATTGCGTCAGACACTGATTTGTGGTATAATAATGGGTGGTAAAAAACATCCATTGAATTTAAGTATTTTTCTATAGAGACGCTATGCGTTGGATTGGAGATTGAAATGGAAAGAAAAGTCGGTACAGTATCAAGAGGAATCCGCTGCCCCATTATCCGTGAGGGCGACAATCTTGCAAAAATCGTGGCTGACAGCGTAGTAGATGCGGCAAACAGCGAGGGCTTCGCTCTCCGCGACAGAGACGTCGTTTCCGTAACGGAATCCATTGTGGCAAGAGCACAGGGAAATTACGCTTCCGTTGATGCAATCGCGGCTGATGTCCGTGCAAAGCTCGGCGGCGAGACCATCGGTGTTATTTTCCCCATTCTCTCCAGAAACCGTTTCGCAATCTGCCTCCGCGGTATTGCAAAGGGTGCAAAGAAGGTTGTTCTCATGCTGAGCTATCCTTCTGACGAAGTGGGCAACCACCTCATCTCCCTCGATCAGGTAGATGAAGCAGGCATCAACCCCTACAGCGACGTTCTGACCCTTGCGGATTACCGCCGTTACTTCGGCGAGAACAAGCACGAGTTCACAGGCGTTGACTACGTGGAATATTACGAAAACCTCATCCGTGAATCCGGTGCAGACGTTGAGATCATCTTCGCCAATCAGGCAAAGACCATCCTCAACTATACAAAGAACGTTCTGACCTGCGACATCCACACCCGTGCCAGAACCAAGCGCATCCTTCTCGCAAACGGTGCAGAAAAGGTATGCGGTCTTGACGATATTCTTACTGCTCCCGTAAACGGAAGCGGTTACAACGAAAACTACGGTCTTCTCGGCTCCAACAAGTCCACCGAAGATTCCGTCAAGCTGTTCCCCCGCGACTGCAAGCCCTTTGTTCTTGAAACCCAGCGCCTCCTTATGGAAGCAACCGGCAAGCATATTGAGGTTATGGTCTACGGCGACGGCGCATTCAAGGATCCCCAGGGTAAGATTTGGGAACTTGCAGACCCCTGCGTATCTCCCGCCTACACCGACGGCCTCATCGGTACTCCCAATGAGCTGAAGCTGAAGTATCTGGCAGACAACGATTTCGCAGACCTCTCCGGCGAAGCTCTCCGCGACGCCATTGCTCAGAGAATCCGCGAAAAGGACGGCAGCCTGGTAGGCGATATGGCTTCTCAGGGTACAACCCCCCGCCAGCTCACCGACCTCATCGGCTCCCTCTGCGACCTGACCAGCGGCTCCGGCGACAAGGGTACCCCCGTGGTTCTTGTTCAGGGCTATTTCGATAACTATACCGTCTAATATATGCTTTATTTGTGGGGACTTTTTGCAAAAAGTCCCCTCACACTCACTCAAAAACCTTTAAACGAATTACAAACGCAAGTCACTCCGATGCCATATTGCAATGGCGGAGTGATTTTTCTCTTTTCCAAAATAAAACAGGACGATTTCGGTCAAGACAAATCCTCTTTCTGTGTGGTATACTGATACCACAACCAACGGCGAACTTACATCGGAACTTAGACATTTGAGGCAATCAAAAAGCATATTCAACGGGATAAAGCTTAAATCACAGAAAAAAGGAATGCCATACGGAACCGTGCGGCACTCCCTTTGATTTTATACCCGATTGATTGTGATCTTTCCAAGATTGTTTTCTCCCCTGATAGCGAGAAGGGGACCGTTTGCATTTCCGTTTTGTCCTGCAGCAGAGATACTGCCCAGATTGTTGTCAATACTGTGAGTAAACTGCCAGCTTGACGGTACATTGATTACGGTGTGACCCAAATTATTTTCAATAATGAACTCGCCGCCCCCCTCATACCGATCGGCGTTTGCGAAATGGATGGTCAGCGTACCCAGATTGTTTTCCGCTCGCTTCCGTTGAAAATCAGAGGCATCGATATACTCAACTTTCGATGACAGATTGGAGGACAGATGGTTCCCCAAGGAGGAATTGACGTCGGTACCGATGTTGATTTTCACGAGTTCTCCCTTTTTGGGGAACAGTATTCTGAAACCGATGGAAAGAAGAATCGCACAACCAAGGACCAGCCAGTTGTTGATAAGATTCGGGTCATCCCGTCCGCAAATGTGGGCGATGTTTTTTTCGAGGATCATAAATACCACGGCAAGGGGAAGGAAAACATCACTGATTTTTCCTCGAATCAATCTCGATACGGCATAGGACGTAAACAGAAGTGCCACCAAAGCCAAAGGAAGGGAGATTTCTCCCACCGCACTTGTGAAAGGTGTCATCACACCTACTGCGTCCAAAATAAAGATGACTGCTGCCAAAATACAGCCCACGCCCCAAAAAATTCTTCCTGTTTTCATTTACCTAACCTCATTTCATCTATTTTATCTCTCAAAACTCTGTAATAGCCCCGTGAAAAATAGGTTTTTTTGCTGCAATCCTTGAATGTCATTTCTCCGTTCCCCACAAGCTCCCGCCGAAGGGATGTAATCTCCAAAACGTTTGCAATGGACGACTTTGAAATCCTCACAAAAAAGTACGGCAGAATGGTTTCAAGTTCAAACAGCTTGTATTCACAGGCATACATTCGCTCCTTTGTATGAGCATAAATCTTTCCCTCAAAGGATTCGAAAAACAAAATTTCTCTGACCGAAACGTAGTATTCCGTTCCCGCAAGGGTCAGCACCATTTCTCTGTCACTTGCCAGGAGATTCTCAAGGATCGCCTCGATGTGTCGGATCTGCTCGGTTTTCCGTTGGCATCGGATCAGGATTTCTTCCTCACCGTCAGGGCAGATTTCCGTTTTTATTTTCAAACCGCTTCCTCCTCTCTGCTGCATTACGTTTTTATTTTATCATGTTCTTCCGAAGATGTAAAGAGGCGTTATTTAAGAGGTAGAAAATCCGCGCTGAAATGCAGGAAAACTCCGTTCTTCTCTCCTTTGCGGAAAGCAGGGTGATTTTTGCAGCAAAACCAATAAAATGCAGTCATTCTTGCATGAACCTTCAAAAATCCTGCAAAGTTTTCCTGTTTTTTAAGGGGAGAACTTCACTTTTTGCATCACAACAGTTGACATCATGCATTTTTCGTGATATAATAGAGCAAAATCTAACCGTAATCAGTTTTTATGAAAGGAACGGATCATATTTATGCATGAGAGTAATGAAAGAAATAACGCCATGTTCTCCGAAAGAGCCGACGAACCGGAAGCACGCGTAGAATTTTCCAGCCATACAAATTTGATCGAGCAGTCGGCATATAAATACTCCCTGCAGGAGAGAGAGACGCCGAACCTTTACCGTCATTTGTTCGACTACGAATCCGTACCGAAGGTATCCTTCAACCACCGTTTTGTTCCCGTACAGATGCCTGAGGAAATCTGGATCACCGATACCACCTTCCGCGACGGTCAGCAGGCTACACAGCCCTTCACCGTAAAGCAGATCGTGGATCTTTATAAAATGCTTCACCGTCTGGGAGGACCCAAGGGTCTCATCCGTCAGTCCGAGTTCTTCGTGTACTCCGAAAAGGACAAGAGAGCCGTTCAGGAATGTCTGGACCTTGGCTACGAATTCCCCGAGATCACCACGTGGATCCGTGCGGTAAAGAGTGACTTTGAGCTGGTAAAATCCTTTGGTATCCGTGAGACGGGTGTTCTTGTATCCTGCTCCGACTACCATATCTATAATAAAATGGGACTCACACGAAAGTCCGCTATGGAAAAGTATCTGAGTGTTATCCACGAGGTGCTGGAGATGGGTATTTCCCCCCGCTGCCACTTTGAAGACATCACCCGCGCGGACTACTACGGCTTCGTTCTTCCCTTTGCAAGCGAGCTGCAGAGACTGAGCGAACAGTACGGCATCCCCGTAAAGATTCGTGCCTGCGACACCATGGGCTACGGCGTATCCTATGCGGGTGCGGCTCTGCCCCGTTCCGTGCCGGGTATCATCTACGGTCTGATGCACTATGCCGGTGTTCCCTCCGCGATGCTGGAGTGGCACGGTCATAACGACTTCTATAAGGTTGTCACCAACAGCGCAACCGCTTGGCTCTACGGTGCCTCCTCCGTCAACTGCTCTCTCCTCGGTATCGGCGAGAGAACCGGTAACTGCCCTCTGGAAGCCATGGTTATGGAATATGCTTCCCTCCGCGGCACCACAGACGGCATGAACACCAGAGTCATCACCGAAATCGGCGAATACTTCAAGCATGAGCTTGGTTTCGATATTCCCCCGAGAACACCCTTCGTAGGCCGCGACTTCAACGTGACCAAGGCAGGTATCCACGCCGACGGTCTCATGAAGGACGAGGAAATCTACAACATCTTCAACACAGAAAAGCTGCTGAACCGCCCTGCCAAGGTTGCGGTAGACGTACACAGCGGTGTTGCGGGTATTGCCCATTGGCTCAACGGCTGGTTCCGTTCCGAAAAGATCGACCGCAAGATCGACAAGCGCGACCCCATCATCCTGAAAATGAAGGAAATGGTAGACGCCGAATACGATCAGGGCAGAACCACTACCATCAGCGACGCCGAGCTGATCGACTTCTTCAACAAAGCCTCTGCTGAGTAAGCACATTTTCCTTAAACAAACAAAAAACAGTATGTCTGAAGCCACGCAAAAGCGAACCTTCATCCATACTGTTTTTCTTTTCATCCACCAGCTGAAAAGTTTTTGAACGGGTGGGGGTTTCAGGGGGAGGGGGGACTTTTCTCAAAAAGTTCTCCATCCCCCTGAGTATAATATTTACTGATTCAAAAGCTTCTCCGCACAAGCCAGCTTGACGCAGGAGCAGAGGATTTCCACAGCCTGCTTCAGCTCGTATTCTTCGGGGAAGGTGGGAGCGATACGCAGGTTGGTGTCTCTGGGGTCACGGCCGTAGGGGAAAGTAGAGCCTGCGGAGGTGAGGGTTACACCAACGGAACGGGCAAGCTGATATACGCGTCTTGCACAACCTTCCGCAACGTCAAGGCTGATGAAGTATCCACCCTTGGGTTCGGTCCATTCTGCGATGCCGAGACCGCCCAGTTCCTTGCGGAATGCGTTGATCACGCACTCGAACTTGGGACGGAGGAGGGCAGCGTGGAGCTTCATATGCTCTCTGATTCCGTCTGCGTTCTTGAAGAACTTCACATGGCGCATCTGGTTGATCTTGTCGTAACCGATGGTCTGAGTTGCGATGATGGGACGGATCTGCTCGATGTTCTTTTCACTTGCAACCATAACGGCAAGGCCGGAGCCGGGGAAGCTGATCTTGGAGGTAGAGGTGAAGTAGAAGATGTTATCCTGTGTACCGTACTTTACCGCATAATCGAAGATGTTCGCCAGCTTGTCGCCGTCTTCGTAGAGATCGTGAACCGCATACGCGTTGTCCCAGAAGATACGGAAGTCGGGAGCTGCGGGCTTCATGGCAGCGAACAGGTCAACCACGCGATCGGAGTAGGTTACTCCGCCGGGATTGGAGTACTTCGGTACACACCAGATACCCTTAACGGAGGGGTCGGAGCAAGCGATATCGTAAACCGCATCCATATCGGGACCTTCCGCTGTCATCTTTACGGGGATCATTTCGATACCGAGGGTACGGCAGATCGCAAAGTGACGGTCGTATCCGGGGGAGGGGCAGATGAACTTGATTCTTCCCTGACGGGACCAAGGCTCGTAACCGCCCGCAACACCGAACAGCATCGCACGAACCATGGTATCGTACATAATGTTCAGAGAAGAGTTTCCGAGAACGAGAACATTACCTGCGGGAACGCCAAGCAGCTCGCTGAACAGACGCTTGGTTTCCGGCAGACCGTCGAGAATACCGTAGTTTCTGCAGTCGAGGCCGCTTTCGGAGAAGCAGTCGCCGCGGTCGGAGATGATGTGCAGCATTCCTGTGGAAAGGTCCAGCTGTGCCTGATTGGGCTTACCTCTGGTCAGGTCGAGGGTAAGCGCCATGCCGCCCCATCTGTCCAGCTTTTCCTGTTCAGCAGTGACAATCTGCTGCAGTTCTTCTTTTGTCATTTCTGTATAGGCTTTCTGTGCCATGTTTTCCTCCAAGTGTCGTCAATCAGACGAGCGTTATATTAAAATTTATATGGTTTACTTCAAAAGACCCGCGATGATCCGTTCTTCCGCTTCCTCTGCGGTAAGACCGAGTGTCATCAGCTTCAGGATCTGATCTCCCGCAATCTTACCGATGGCAGCCTCGTGGATCAGTCTTGCGTCCACGTGGTTCGCCGCGATTTCGGGAATGGAACGGACCTTGGCGTTGTCCATAATAATGGAGTCACACTGAACGTGACCGAAACAGTCCGCATTGCCCGTCATTTTGGGATAGAACACCTGTGTGGACTCGCCCTTTGCTACGGAACGGGAATTGATCTGTGCCTTGGAACCCTTCTCGTTCAGAATGATCTCCGTATCGGACATGACCTTTTGGTGTCCGTCGGACATGAGACGCTCGTTCATGATTACTTCGCAGTCCTTGCCGCAGGTGATCACGGTCTTACGGTTGGTGGAGTCAATGCCGCCGATCTGAACGGATTCCACCTCAAGGGTTGAACCGTCCGCCATATTGACGGTCATTTCGGGATTCATGATGCGCTCACCGCTGCCGTTTCCTTCGCCGTAGTGCTTTTCGATGTACTTTACCTTGGAATTGCGTCCGATTTCCAAATGATGCACGCCGTCGTGGGCACTTGCCTCATCTCCCGTATTGTGGATACCGCAGCCTGCCACGATCAGCACGTCGCAGTCGTCACCGATGATGAAATCGTTGTACACCATTTCGGTAATCCCCGTTTTGGTGATGATGACGGGAATGTGTACGCTCTTCCGCCGGGTTCCCGACTTGATGGTAATGTTGATCCCGGGCTTGTCGGTCTTGGTTTCGATGATGATGTCATCCGTGCTTTTTCGGCCGGCAGACTCGCTGTTTTCACGGATGTTATAGGCTCCCTCGGGTACGGAATGGAGATCCGCAATCTTCTCAAGGAGACCTTTTCTTACAATATCGTTATTTTCCATAAGGCGATGCTCCTTTCTTTGTTGGGTTACGCCTTTTTCTCGCACGGCTTCACATAAACGCCGTCGATAGTGGGGAGGATATCCTCAGGCTTTCCTTTCTGACGCAGCTTTCCGTCCGCAATCAGCAGAACCTCGTCCGCCTGACTGATGATCCGTTCCTGGTGGGAAATGATGATCAGCGTGCATCCGGTGTGTTCGTGAAGCTCACGGAAGGTGTTGGTCAGACGGTGGAAGGACCAAAGGTCGATCCCTGCCTCAGGCTCGTCGAAAATCATGACGGGCGCACCCTTTGCAAGGATGGAGGCGATCTCAATTCTCTTGACTTCTCCGCCGGAAAGGGAGGTGTCCACCTCGCGGTTGATGTATTCCTCTGCACAGAGTCCCACCTTGGTGAGAAGCTTGCAGCATTCTTCCTTTTTCAGCTTTTTGTTTGCTGCAATGGAGAGAAGCTCCCGCACGGTCAGTCCCTTGAAACGGGGAGGCTGCTGGAAGCCGTAGCTGATGCCCGCTTCCGCACGGGCGGTGATATCCAGTGCCGTGATATCCATGCCGTCGAGAATGATTTTTCCCGACTGGGGCTTGACCAGTCCCATAATCACCTTGGCGAGGGAAGTTTTTCCGCCGCCGTTGGGACCGGTGATCACGATGTATTTTCCTGTTTCGATCTCCAGAGAAAGGTCGTCGAGAATGGTGATTTTTCCCGATTTTCCGTCCTCGGGAGTTACGGTGTAGGTAATATTTTCAAGACGAAGCATCGTTTATATTTGCTGTTTCCGAAACGGAAGAATTTTCAATCCGTTTTTTCAACAGTCCCTTTCTTTTTTCGATGGTGATGAATAATTACGTTCGTTGAAATTCATTAATTGCCTTAAAACGCGGTGCAAAACGGGAGTTTGTGAAAGGATTTCGTCCTCATCCTGCAAAAAATCTCCGCATACTTATATTATATGACAAAAGAAGGAAAAATACAAGATATCTTTGAAAAAATTTTCGATTTGTTATTATATTGATTTTATATAGGATTATACCGTTTTCATATTGACAATCGCCCTTGTTGCATATACAATAAAGATGTAATGTTTTTTGACGGAAAGGAAGGGCGGTATATGGCACAAAAGGATACGAATCCATACCCTTATTCGGACTCCAACAAGCGGTATATGACCTACGATTGGTATCTGAAAAATCGCTTTGGAGGCAAGGTGGCAAAGGTGCCCCTCGAAATCGGCTCTACCTGCCCCAATCTTGACGGAACACGAGGTATGGGCGGCTGTATTTACTGCAAAAACGGCTCAAGCGGTGTGGTAAAATCCGCGCGGCATGCCCCCATCGGCGAGCAGTATGCCGCAGGTGTTGCGGTTGCCTCCCGAAAGTGGAAGCCTGTCGGATACATCCCCTATCTTCAGTCAAACACCAACACCTACGGCAATCCGGAGCGGCTCCGAAGAATTTATGAGGAATGCGCCTCCCTACCCCATGCGGTTATGCTGAATATTGCCACCCGTGCGGACTGTCTCAGTGACGAGATTCTCGGTATCCTCCGCGATATGGCAAAGA
>JAZQUQ010000229.1:0-10139 GCA_045631365.1 Eubacteriales bacterium
TATAGGTGTCTTCCTTCAGAATCTTTGCCGCATAGGTGGCTTCCGCCTCGTTCTGCACCTCTCTCGGCACATTGCCGTTTGCAATACAGTCGATGACCGCACACATTGCCTCGCCGCCCAGCAGAGCCAGACGGTCATGGAGGGATTCAAAATTGTCCTCTTCCGAAATGGGGGTGGTCAGCTTCAGAATCATGTCGCCGGTGTCAAGGCCTTCCGCCATGTACATCGCGGTGATGCCCGTCTCCGTTTCCCCGTCGATGATGGCACGCTGTATGGGCGCCGCGCCTCTGTACTTGGGGAGAAGGGAGCCGTGGGCGTTAATGCAGCCGTGCTTGGGGTAATCGAGAATATAGGGAGGCAGAATTCTGCCGTACGCCGCAACGATGATCAGCTCGGGATCAAGGGCGGTAAGCTCGAGAAGAAATGCGCCGTCCTTTAGCGTCAAGGGCTGATACACGGGGATGCCCACCGATTCCGCAAACGCCTTCACGGGAGTGGGGATCATCTTCATCCCCCGCCCCTTCGGCTTATCGGGTTGGGAAACCGCACCCACGATCTCCACGCCGTCTTTGTTGTATAATGCTTTCAGACACTCCGCCGCAAAATCGGGAGTGCCCATGAATAATACTCGCATTTTTGTCACCTCATATTGTAAGGGGGACTGGGGGCAATGACCCCAGTCAGGGGCTTGGGAGAGAATCCCCCATCATTCCCCTTAACCCATTCTTTCTTCCGCTTCCTCGGGGGTGAGGATGCGGGCTTCGTCGATGAACAGTTTGCCATCCAGATGGTCTAACTCGTGGCAGAAGCAGCGGGCGGTGAGACCTTCGCCTTCAAAAGTGAATTCCTCGCCGTCACGGTTCAGCGCACGACCCTTCACACGCATGGGACGGTGGGTGATTCCCCAAACGTCGGGAACGGAGAGGCATCCTTCCATCTCCTCCTGTTCGCCCTCACGCTCGGTGATCACGGGATTGATGAGCTCGATATAATTTTCCCCATCATCCACGATTGCTATACGTCTGAGAATGCCCACCTGAGGTGCCGCAAGACCGATTCCGCCGGAATCAATAAGGGTTTCTAACATATCATCGAGAATCTGCTTCACTCTGGGGGTAATCTCGGTCACAGGACGGCAAACCTTGCGAAGGCTTTCGTCCCCTTCCTTTACGATATTCAAAATTGCCATAATATTTTCTCCTTTTCTAACGTTCAAGGGACACAAAACGTCTTCTTCCATCCTGTCCCTTACCCAGTATAAAAGTTTTTGTCGAGTTTTTTCAAAAACTCGCGGGTTCTTAGGGCAGAGCCCTAAGCGTTCCCCTCTCCTTATACCGTCGTGGGATTCAGATCCACCGACACGGTGATTCGGGTGTTTTTGCCTGTTTTTCGATCCGTGGACGCTTTGCCGAACTCGCACATGAGAGCCGAAATAAAGGCACGTGTCCGCTTGTTGAGGCGGCACTTGATGACAAAGCGCATACGGCATACGTTCTGCACCCGATAAACGGGGGCTTCAAAGGGTCCGTACACCACAAGGGGGACGTCCCCGTAATCTTCGTTAATATGTTCGAGAATCCGTTCCTTCATCCGCACGGTCACCACACCCAGATGCCCTTCGTCGGCACTGGACAACGTGATCACCGCAATATCGCAGAAGGGAGGGAAACAAAGTCCCTTTCTCACGCGGATTTCTCCGTTATAGAAAGATGTATAATCCTGTGCCGCCGCAAGGGACAGCACCTCATGATCGGGATTTCGTGTCTGAATCACCGCACAGCCGGGTATATCCCCTCGCCCGGCACGTCCGATCACCTGCGTCAGCATGGCAAAGGTTCGCTCCGATGCACGATAATCGTCCAGCATCAAAGACCCATCCGCGTTCAGCACACCCACCGTGGAAACCTTGGGGAAATCGTGTCCCTTGGTCACCATCTGTGTGCCGAGGAGGATGTCCGCCTCTCCGTTTCTGAACTGCCCGAGCAGCTCCTCATGGGAATACTTTCCCTGTGTGGTATCCAGATCCATCCGAATCACGCGGAAATCACGGAACGCCTCCGTAATGTCGTCCTCTGCCTTTTGTGTGCCGCAGCCCATGAACAGAAAATGCTCTTTCCCGCACTCGGGACATTTTTCGGGAACCCTCGTCCGATATCCGCACATATGACAGGTCAGATATCCGTTGTTTCTTGCCCCGTCCTCATCCTCCGTCCTTGGTGCGCTGCGGATTTTGTGGTAGGTAAGGGTAACGGTACAATGGGGACATTTCAGGCTCCGTCCGCAGGTTCGGCAGGACACATAATTGTTGTATCCCCGCCGATTCAGAAAGAGAATCGCTTGATTTCCTTCCTTTTTGTCCTCCACCAGACGCTGCGCCAACACGGGACTGACCAGCTCCCCGCATCCCCGCATATCGCAGATCACAACCTCGGGGAGAACCGCCTTTCCGTACCTGTTTTTCAACTCGATGAGAGAATAGGTTCCGTTTTTCGCTTTGTAATAACTGCTCACCGACGGAGTTGCCGATGCCAGAAGCATGACTGCATTGTGTTCTTTGCAGCGGAACCGCGCCACGTCATGGGCGTGATATTTGGGATTGGTGTCCGATTTATAGGTATACTCATGTTCCTCGTCGATGACGATCATGCCGAGGTTGGAAACAGGGGCGAATACCGCGGATCGTGTGCCGATAATCACATCCGCCTTTCCCTCTCGGATTCTCCGCCATGCGTCAAACCGTTCTCCGGCAGACAAGCCCGAGTGGATCACCGCAATTCGGTCTCCGAAACGGCGGAAGAAGATGCCCACCGTCTGAGGGGTCAGCGCGATCTCCGGCACCAGCATGATCACACTCCGTCCGTCACGAAGGACGCGCTCCATGGCAGCCATGATCACGTTGGTCTTTCCCGATCCCGTGACTCCGTGAAGGAGCGCCGCCTTGGGAAGGCCTGATTCCACCAGAGCCGTGATGGCATGGTACGCCCGCATCTGCTCTTCCGACAGGGTGATCGGCTCTGCACATTCGCCCTGTCCGTTCTTTCGGAAATGCTCCGCAGTAAAGTGGTTTCTGTAAACCTCCTCTGCGTTTATCGTCACAAACCCCTTCTCGGCAAGGGATTTCACCGAACTCCGTGCCAAGGCTTTCGTTATGCCGCAGTTCGCCGCAATTCCGTCGTAATCGGATTCCCCGTTCAATCGGAGAAAGGCAAGGACACGGCGGTGGTTCTCGCTTTTCAGCTTCTTCTTATCAGCAGGATTCTCCGCAGAAATTCCCGTAAGAACCGCCGTCACCGTTTCGTGCTGTACAATCCCTGCCTGTGCTTTCAGCTTATATTCCTTACGGATCAGCCCCGCCTTTTCCAGCTTCTGCAAAGGCTTTCCGCATTCAAACCCGAAAGCATCGCGGATTCGCTGTACAGCAGCCCCCTTTTTTTCGAGAAGGAAGCGGAACACCTCGGCTTCCTTTTCGCCAAGCTCTGCCGCCGCTGTGATACGGGATTCCGTATCTCCCTTGTCCCCAAAGTCCGGTACGTACAGGGTTCGGATTTTCGACATCGCAGGAGCGGGAACCGCCGCCCTCACCGCATCTCCGTAGGTACAAAGGGTGTATTCTTTCAGAAACGCACACAGCTCCAGCATTTCCTCCGACAAAACGGGGCTGTCACTGAGAACTCCTTGAATGGGCTTGAAGGAAATCCCCGTTCTCTCCTCGGAAGTGCCGAAGGAACGAACAACCGCAGTCATTTTTCGGTTTCCGCCGCCGAAGGGAACCTCTACAAGAACTCCCGGCTGAACACTTTCACGCATTTCACCGGGAATATAGTACTCGTACGGCTTATCCGCGTGATACGGTACATCAATAATATAGACAACAGCGGTCTCAGCCATACGCACTCTCCATTCTGTTTTTTTCGATAAGACTATTGGATATGCATATCCGATACGCATATCCGATAAGAATATCCGAAGGATTATTCTTCGGTCACTTCAGCTGCTTCCGCAGACTCTTCTGCTGCAGCTTCCTCAACGGATTCTGCAGATTCATCCGCAACTTCATCCGCCGCTGCTCCCGCAGCACATTCTTCACCGTCAACGATTCTGAATTCGCCGCTGTGGAGACCTGCAACCGCCAGCTTAACCGCCTTTTCGTCGCGGTATTCCTTCTTGATGAGGGTTGCAATGTTCTTGCTCTTGTCTGCTTCCTTGCTCAGAGCCAGTTTTTCTGCGTATTCTCTCTGCTTTACGTATTCATCGGTGATCACTCTTGCGCTCTTTGCCGCTGCGATTACCAGAGTATAACGGTTGATGTCCTTGTCCTTGGTCAGTTCTGCAATAGAAGGGTGAATCATACTAAAATCTCCTGTTCAACTTTTTATATTTTATTTATGTGGATGTATATGTGAATCAATCAAAATAATGATCGGTTACCTGTTTCATGCGGCTATAGGAAAAGTGTGCCGCTTTCATTATTGCCAGAATCTCTTCTGCACATTCTTCGGTTTTACCCGTTTCGTTGATTACAATGTAATCGTAGTTGGGTGCTTCCTTGATTTCTTCCTTGGCTCTGGCAAGGCGTCCCATGATGACCTCTTCGGATTCCGTACCCCGTCCTCTGAGGCGGCTTTCCTGCTCCGCCGCATCGGGTGCAATCAGCATGATACCGCACGCGCGGTCTCCCATGAGTCGCTTGATCTGTCCGCCGCCGTCAACCTCAATCTCAAGGATCAGGTCTCGTCCCGCGGAGATAATCTTCTCTGCCTCGGAGCGGAGTGTTCCGTAATAGTTACCGTTGTACTGAGTATATTCCAGCACCTCGCCGTCGCGGATCAGCTCTTCAAAACGGTCTCTTGTGATAAAGTGGTAGCTGACACCGTCGATCTCCCCTTCACGGGGGCTTCTCGTCGTCGCGGAAACGGAAATCGCCGTATCGGGATTGATTTTTCTCAACACCTCACACACGGTACCCTTACCGCTGCCCGAGGGGCCCGAAATCACAAAAATGATGCCTTCTTTTTTCATTGTCTTCTCCATTCCTTTCCCGTCGTCAATCTTCCCCGTCGCCGTCCTGCTTGTCGGAAGAATCCTCGTCCCGACCGGCAATCCGTCCCGAGATGGTTTCGTTCTGCAATGCGGAAAGAATCACATGGTCGCTGTCCGTAATGATCACACAGCGGGTCTTTCTTCCGCAGGTACAGTCAATACTCCGTCCGCTGTCACGGGCATCCAGAATCAGACGCTTGGCAGGGGCGGAATCCGATGCGATCACCGCAATAATCCGCTCTGCATTGACCATATTGTTGAATCCTACATTGATAAATTTCATATGCCGCGCTGCCCTTCCGTTATTCCAGATTCTGAATCTGTTCGCGGATTTTCTCAAGCTCGGTCTTCATATCCACCACGATATGAGCGATCTCGGTATTGCCCGCCTTGGAACCGATGGTGTTGGTCTCGCGGTTGATCTCCTGAAGGAGGAAGTCCAGCTTCCGTCCCGCAGGCTCGTTCAGCGCAAGAATCTCACGCAATGCGGAGAAATGGGAAGCCAGACGAACCAGTTCCTCGTCAATGGCAGCCTTATCCGCAAAAATCGCCGCCTCGGTCAGAATCCGCTGCTCCGCGATTTCCACATCGAAGTCGCTGAGGAGCTGCTTGATGCGATTCTGCAGCTTCACGGGGTATCCCGCAATGTCCGCCTCGGAAATAGCCTTTACCTTTGCCGCAAATTCTTCAATGGTATCCGCCTTCTTCAGAAGATCGGCGCAGAGGTTTTCTCCCTCCCGCTGTCTCATGGCGTTGAAGGCATCGATTGCTTCCATCAGTACAGGGCGCACCTCCTGCCAGTCCCGTTCCAGATCGTCATCCGGCTTTTTTACGGAGAACAGGTCACGGTTCTGTGCCACGGACATCACGGAAATGTCATCCTTCAGCCCGAAGGTATCCCGAAGGCAGGTCAAAGCCGCAAGATAGGACCGTGCCGCCTCTTTATCAAGGCTGATCTCAAGTCCTGCCTGCTCGATCACATCAATGCCGATGTAAACCTCCAGCTTACCTCTTGTAATCCCCCGTTCCGCAAGGAGGGTTTTCACCTTATCCTCCATAAAACTGTACATACGGGGAAGCTTTACGGTGCAGTCCAGGTAGCGGCTGTTTACGCTTCTCAGTTCAGCGGTAATATCAAGTCTTCCGGAGGGAGAAACCGCTCTTGCCCGCCCGAAAGCCGTCATGCTTTTTAACATATCGCTCTCCATTTCAACATTCTGTCCAATCGATCCCGCCAAAAGGGCAGAACCTCTCATTTTCCTTATAATATATTATACAATATAAAAAGCTCCATTGTCAACGAAATGGAGCCATTTTTGTTAAACACGCATCAAAATAGTTTTTTCAGACCAAGTTTTTTGCGTATTTTCAATATATAACTTGAGATCACAACGGACAGTGCAACGTCATAGAGAACCGCAAATACCAAGGCAAGAAGGATGGCAGGTGCGGTAAAGTCGATTCTTGCCTCCTCGGACACGAAAAGGAACTTTGAAACAATGATTTCAAGAAGGACCATACAGCCGAGAACCGACACCTTCAAGGGCCACGCAAAGAGGGGGCGGAACTTCTCAAACACCGCTTTGATCAAGGGATAGACCCCGCCGATCAGGATGTATTCCACCGCCAGAAGCTTGGAGGGGATCAAAAGAAGAGCAAGGAGTCCCGTTACGGCAACGAAGAGCCACGGGTATCCGCTTCCGCCCAGCTCCACCTTAATAATCATGGTGACAATCGCACAAACCACAATGGTGGACAGATCAAACACGGTCATGCTTCCGAGATAGAGAAGAACCACACATGCCGCGGCAAAGACGCCGCAGATCGCCGCACGCTTGGCGGAATTGTTTAATTTATTCATAGAAACACCTCATTTGTCACCGTAGGTAACATACAAAGTTTATAAAATTTTGGTCCCCGTAGGGGATTGAAAACGGTTGGCTCCGTTTTCAAAAAAATTTTATTGCGTGAAACAGCTGCACATAAAGCATAGTCTTTACACAACTTTCACGCTATCAGCAGCAGCTGATGATGTCGCCGCCGCAGCATTCACAGCAGGAGTCTGCACAAAGGAGGGTGGCACAGATTCCGCAGCAATCGCAGTCATCGGAGCCGCGGACGGTGGTATATTCTCTGCCGTACCCTTGGGAACGGGCCCGCATTCGATTTTTGGCTTCCTTGTATTCGGGGTTTACGGGATCCAGGTAGCAGGCAATCTCGATGTACTTGATGGCATCATAATAAAGCCCGCGCTGAACCAACAAACAGCCCTTCAGATAGTTCCATTCCGCCCCTCTGTCGTTGGCAGGGGTAGAATCGATAATCAGCTCCGCATCGGAGTACCGTCCCTCCTGAATCAGGCGGCGAACCTGACCGAAGGAGGTGCTTCCCGAAGTCCTGTAGGTGTAGGAGCTTCCCGCACCGCCGAAGCCTCCCGCCCGTTCCTTCTGAATCGCATCGTACGCCTCGTTGATCTCCTTCATCCGCTCTTCTGCCGCCTGTGCCATGGCACTGCCCGCATAATTATCGGGATGATACTTCTTCGCAAGGGTACGGTATGCCTTTTTTATCTCATCATCTGTCGCAGTTCTCGACACGCCGAGAACGCTGTACGGATCTCTCATTGATTGTTAACTCCATTCTTTTCGGGCGCCTTCCCCTATGGACAAGTCCATGGCATTCGGCATCCCGAGGTATACAATATTTTTGATTATGGGAACAAGGGGATTCCCTGCAGGGAGAAGCTCCACGGCAAGTCCCAGTTTTTCAAGGTCAATGCGGACAGCAGTACCTACAGCCTCCGCTGCAAGAGAAGACATAACGGTTTTCCCGTCTTTCTCTTCGGTTGCCATCTCCCCCCACAGCCTTTGGATGGGATTGTACCGACCTTTTTTGACGTCGTCCGGAAGATCATCTGCCGCGTCGCAAATATACACAAAACGCCCCGCCGCACGTCCGATTTCCCCGGCGATCACCGCTTCGCTTCCGCTGAGTCCCGCAGAAAACACGTACGCAAGAACATTGCCGAATGCCTCCGCCGTCTCGTCCATGGAATGGGAGTCGGATTGCTCGAGGGCATAAAGCTTCTCAAGCTGTTCTCCGATCCGCTCGGGAGAGGGTGCGTTTTCCTCTCCGGCACGGCGAACCATATCCGAAGCGAACGGTTTTCCTGCCAAAGACAAAAGTCTTTTGAAACCCACTTCGTCGGAGGCATCGTCCCTCAGCTTTTCCGAAAGCATACAGGCAGCAGCTGCCGCAGTATAGGCGAACGCGGGATTTTCTTCTGCCATGTTCCGTTTTTTCAGAGGATGGGCGATACACCGCCGTTTTCGGCAGTCGGGAACGGTATCCGTCAATGCCATTCTTACCGCAGCAAGGAACACGTAATCATAGCTCAAGGTAAATCTTGACAAGGTTCCCGTATGCTTCCCCATAGAACGGCATACACCGCAGTAAACAGCCCGAAACAGCTCGTATTCTGCCACCTTCAGCTCAGGAACAAAGGGCTTTACATAACCAAACACAAATCCACCCCGAACGATAAAATCTATTAAAGTTTATGGTATAATATCCGAGCCGATTATACAAGAGATTTTTTGTAAATAAATATTGTCCGATATTTATTTTCCGCAGAACCGCCTTTCCGAAAACTCCCGCTTGACAAACGGGAAGCAATCTTCTATAATATATGTGGATATGTTTCAAATGAGGTATAACTGAGAATGAGAATCGATATCACGGAAATCCTGAACGGAAGAAAAAGCACCCTTCCCTTTGACTATCGCTTTGACGAGAGTGCCTTGGGAGATGAGGAATACGCCCTTCTGCCCGACGACATCAAGCTTTGCGAAAACGGCATTCACGTGACGGGTACCGTTACGGACAACAACGGATACATGACACTGCACGCCACCATTGCGGCGGAATACACCACGGTCTGCGGCCGTTGTCTGGACGAGCTGCATGAGGTTGCGGAATTTGAGATTGAGCGAATCATCCGAAGCGGCTCTGCGCTGAACAACACATCTGCTCTTTATGATGACGACGACTGGGACGGTGTGACGGAAGACCTGCTTTACGTTTCCGACAGTTCCGTCTGTCCCGATGTTGACATTATGGAAACCCTGTCCCTGAATCTTCCCCTGTACCATCTCTGCTCCGACGACTGCGAAGGATTGTGCCCCATTTGCGGAAAAAAGATGTCGGAAAAGGCTTGTACATGCGTAGAAGACAAAAAAAATCAAAAAGAAATTGATCCAAGGCTTGCAAAATTGCAAAAACTACTTGAAAATTCAGAAAAAGTGTGATATAATAGGTTCAAATGCTGTTTAGCTGACCCTTTCACGATAACCTCTCCGACTCCATTTCCACGGATGCGGAGATTTATTAACGAGAAAGCTGACTGAAGCATTGATAAGCTTATCAATTTCTATCGTGTAGGAAAACCTAATGGAGGTGTAAAGATGGCTGTACCGAAGAGAAAGGTCTCTAAGGCAAGAAGAGACAAGAGACGTTCCAACGTATGGAAGCTCGAAATGCCCGGCATGGTTAAGTGCGCACACTGCGGCGAATATGTTCTCGCTCACCGTGTTTGCAAGGCTTGCGGCTACTACGACGGCAAGCAGATCATTGCTGCAAAAGAGGCGTAAGTTCCTCATCCCCGGTTGAGACGCGGTCTCCGCTGTTGATACCGGTAAAATCGAAAACAAAGAGGATGCAGTTTACTGTGTCCTTTTTTGTTTTTTGTGTGGTGGGGGAATCACATGGTCCGACTCGGATACCAAAGCCGATGTCGTCTTTTTCTTTTTCGTTGAAAAAAGAAAAAGACTCGGAAAAAGAAAAGTCAATCAAAGGAGGAGAAGAATCTCCTCCTTTGATATCCACCTCTCTTTGGTTCCGCCATCTTTGGATGGCTACTGTAGCTTGAGAATGAAGCAATCAAACAGAAACAATGTATAGTTGAAATCACAACTTGATATAAGGCTAACCGCCGAAAGAAGGGGTTAGTCTTTTTTGTTGAATGAAAGACCAACTCACCGTTAACCAATCTATCTCCCCCTTTTACCCTCCGCGGCAGCCTATATCAAGTTATAATTTCA
>JAZQUQ010000230.1:0-7848 GCA_045631365.1 Eubacteriales bacterium
GCATAAAATGAGAAAAGAAAGAAGGAAAAAGAAAAGATGGGGGTACGGGGGAAGAAAAACTTTTTGCAAAAAGTTTTTCTTCCCCCGTAGAATTGTCATAAATTAATAAGTAATTTCCTTGCCTGTAGCGCTGGAGTCGTAGATACCCTGCATGAGGCGGGAGGTGAGGATGTTGCGGTCGATGTGGCTGGGGAGCTTTTCGCCGGTCTGTACGCATCTTACGAAGGAAGCGATTTCGTTTTCGAACATGTTTGCGTCCTTATCGTATTCGGGAGTGTACTCGTAGAGCTGACCGTCCTTGGTGGTGTAGACAACGAAGTCTCCGCCGTACTGGAGGCGGATACCGCCCTTGGTGCCCATGAAGTCGATGTACTTTTCTGTAATGCCGATGTTCTGTGCCCATGCACCGTTCAGGGTGATGGTGGGACCGGAGGTACGAACGAATGCGGTTACAAAGTCGTCAACGTCGTAGGTACCGTTCAGGTCCATGGTCTTCTTCGCCCACATGTAGTCGTAAACGTAGTTGGGCATATCAACGCCCAGCTTGCAGAAGCCCTGACCGGACACTGCCAGCGGTTCGGGGTCGCCTGTGCAGTACATTACGATATCGAGGAAGTGTACGCCCCAGTCGATGAGAACGCCGCCGCCTGCGATTGCCTTTGTGGTGAACGCGCCGCCGAGACCGGGAATGGAACGGTGGTCACGGAAGGAAACGTATACATGATAGATTTCACCGAGCTCACCTGCGTCGATGAGCTTCTTGATTTCGTTAACTGCATTGTTGAAACGGTTTACAACACCGATGTTCAGGGTGTTGCCTGTTTCATGCTGAACCTTCTGCATTTCGAGAGCTTCCGCATAGGTTCTTGCAGCGGGCTTTTCACAGAGAACCTGCTTGCCTGCGCGGAGAGCGTCGATGGAAATGATGGGGTGCATGTTGTTGGGGGTACAAACGGAGATCGCCTGTACTTCGGGGTCGTTGATTACGTCGTGGTAATCAGTGCAGGCAATACCTCTGCCGTAGCGAGCAACAGCAGCCTCTGCTCTCTCGGGAATGATGTCGCAGAAATACTTTACTTCTGCATCTTCACATACCATGTAAGAAGGAATGTGAGCATCGTTTGCGATGGTACCGCAGCCGATAATACCAATGATAACCTTTGCCATATGATATCTCCTTTGGGATAAAAAATTTTCTGTTTAACGGGAAAAGACTACATTTTTACTTTCCCATGTCACACATATTGTACATCATTGGTTTTCCGTTGTCAAGCCGTATTATGTAAAAATTGCAATTGTTTTTATTTGGAGACGTGTTCCTTCCCCCGAGGATAAATTTCCCGATACTTGCTGAAAATTTTTACCGTTTTTCGTGTCGGTTCTCGGAATTACAGATGCTTTTTCACCCGAAGCTTCATGTGCATGACATTGACCTGACCCCACGAATCCGTGCCCCAGACCCCGTACAAGTCGGAGTACTGCACAAGAAGGAAATCCCCCTCCTCGTCACGCAGCTTCAGATTGTTGGAGTAGAAGCAGGATGCTGTATCCGGTTCGGTTTCCTTGAAAATTATTCCATCGGACCAATCCGTTGCATCCTCCGACGTGTAGAAAACGAAATTCGATCCGTTTCCGCCTCTGCCGTGGAGGATACAGACACCGTCAATGAGAGCCGTCTGCGGATTTCGGATGCCGTATTTCAGGTAACAGGGTGTAAGAACGGTCCACGTTTTTCCGTTGTCCCGACTGACCGCATGATCCATATAATCTTCTGCCCCTTCATTGTAAGCATAGGCGTGGAGAATTCCCTGCTCATCAAACAGAAGAGAACCGTATCCTCTCCGTTCGGTGGTAGGAAAGGGTATTTCACACCACTCCTCGAAGGAAATTCCGTTGTCCGTGCTTCTGTAGATTCTGTAAATGTGCTCGGGAGATGTGCCGAGAAAGCGTTCGTTGCAGAAAAGGAGAATGTAAATCGCACCGTCACGGTACAGCGCATCGTAGGGTCTGCCCGCATAGGGAGTGAATTCAATGGGCTCGCTCCACGTCTCGCCTTTATCTGTACTTCGGATTACAACAGGAGGTGCCCACGGCTCACAGAAGGTCTGCTCAAGGGCATTGTTTCTCAAACAGACCGCCACAATGGAGCCGTCGTCGCAGGCAACCGCTTTTTCCACAGAAATGGCGTGGATTCCATCAAGGAAGCTGCGGTAGGAGTAATCAAGGGTGTGGATATCGGAATAAGTCTTCCCACCGTCCTCGGACAGGCGGTATTCCACCCAGCCGTAGGGGTAATGTCCCCCCATCCTGACAGCTGAACAGTTGGAATTAAAGTCGATAAAGCAATTCGGCGCATATTCTGCCATAGCGTGGGTCATATGCCCGCTTCTGCCTCTGGCTTGGTTGTCCACATAGATCGTGGGCTCTTCAAATTCTACGGTATAATGTTCCGTTCTGATTGTCTTACAAACCATCTTGTTTCCTTAACCTTTCATCGATTTTTACATAGCCATGACGGATTTCTTATTCGGAGCATTGCGGAGGAAGTGCGGTATTCGTTTTCTCCTGTCTGCCCCTGCCGATCAAATATATCTTATCACAACAAAAAAACCGAGTCAAAGACACGGTTTCAGATGCGGTTTTGTTTGGGAGATTTTTGTCCGGGAGAGGGATGTCCCTCCCCTACTAAGCTGAAGAAATGCCGATATTGCCGTGGGGGTTTCCCCACCCGAAAATGGACCATCAAGGACTCGAACCTTGGACCGACCGGTTATGAGCCGGGAGCTCTAACCAACTGAGCTAATGGTCCATGCTGTATGATTCACATACCATCGGTTATTATAACATATTTGCAACTCTTTGTCAATAGGATCCTTCCCTGTGTTTTCCTTGGTTTTTTCTCTTTTTCCACGTGTTTTCCACACCCTTTTGTGGAAAACTTCCGGATTTTTTCTCTTCCGACATTCCGTTCTTTTTTTCCATCCGCATCCTGTACTTTTTTCGTCTGTCTAAAATACAAAACCCCTTTTTTCACTATGTTTCCAAAGGGTTTTCCACAGGATTTCGGCGTTTTTCCACACCGCCCAATATGTATTAATATCGATTTCCAAAGAATATTTATACACCCGTTTTTCTCACCCTTTTTTCTGATCTCCTGTGCGTTTGGGTATAAACTTACGCCATCCCTTGACCTAAGCGAAGAAGAATATGGTTTTCCACAATGGGCTGTGGATAACTACGTTTCGTCTTTCCGACACTTTTCCTCTGTTTTTGTTTGTTTTTATTACACTTTATCCTCTTTTTCCCCTTCTTTCTTCCCTCATGCGCTGTCGTTTTTTGCGGAGGCAAATTTCATCAACACAATCTTTTCCACAGGGAACTGTTGAAAACTTCCGTTGCTCCGTTCTACGGGTTTCCTGCTCCCTTCCCCTGTATTTTTCCGTTCGACGGCATGAAATATTCATCCCCTTTTTTATCCCTTTTTTTCCCCGATTTTTCCAAAGGTTTGGTTTTCAACAACCATCTGTGGAAAACTCTCCTTCCTCGACATTTGATCGACATTTGTGTAAAAACTTTTTCCGCAAAGAACGGCAGATGCAAAAAAATCGGTTCTTGTTCCGAGAAAAAAGAAATCCACACAGCACTTTTCAACAGGGCTGTGTGGAAAACTTTTTAATACGGTAAAGCGTAAAATTTTTTTTGGAAATGCTGTGTCTTTTCTGCGGAACGTCGGGAGGGTTATTTTCCTACGCAGAATCGCTCGTTTCTGACCGACTATGAATATTACGGGTTATTTTCCTACGCAGAAACGGTGAAAGATTCCGTTGACGATTTCTTCCGTGATTCCTCTGCCGTCGGTCTCGCTGAGGGATGCCGCCGCTGCCTCTACCGTGGTGCAGACCGCATCGATCTCTCCGCCCATTGCAAGAGCGTCCGAGGCCTCTCTGAGCCATTCCGCTGCCCTTGCAAGTGACGCCTGCTGACGGACATCCCAGATGACCGCATCGTTCACAAGGTCGATTCTGTCGCTTCCGTAAAGGGCGGAAACCGTGCTCTGCAGTCCCTCAAGACCGATGGATGTTTCCGCACCGTATGCCTCAAAAGCACGGCTCAGGGTGGTGAGCGCTTCCGTACCGTCTTCACGGCAGGACAGGATGACGATTCGGTCAAAGGTCTTGGTGAGGTATTGTGCGAAGGTGTCCTCAAGAGGCTCACCACCGTACAGCTCCGCCTTATTGATGACGGCGATCTTGGCACAGTCGGGGAGGGGCTCGGGATCGTATCCCTTCACGCAGTCCTCGGCGGTATACACCGCAAGAACCAGCTCTGCCCCTGCGATTTCGTCGTTGGCGCGGTCGATACCGATTTTTTCCACCACGTCGTCGGATTCGTGCAAGCCCGCCGTATCGGACAGACGAAGAGTCACGCCGCCGAAGGAGACGCTTTCCCGAAGGATATCACGGGTGGTGCCCGCAACGCTTGTCACGATGGCGGAATCTTCTCCCGTCATGCGGTTGAAGAGGGAGCTTTTTCCCACGTTGGGTCTGCCGCAGATAACGGTTTTCACACCGTCGCTGACCGCTTTTCCCGTTTTGTAGGTGGAGAGGAGCTTTTCCACGTCGCGGAGGGCGGTGTTCACCACACCCTCGATCTCGTCTTCTCCTTCTGTGCCGATATCCTCATCGGGATAGTCGATGGCGGCGTACAGGGCGGTCATGACGCTGACCAGAGAACCTGCGATTCTTCCGATCTCGCGTGATACACTTCCCCGCATGGCTCCCGATGCCAGACGCATCCGTTCTTCGGTGTCGGAATCGATGAGCTTGCCCACCGCCTCCGCTTCCGTCAGAGACAGCCTTCCGTTAATGAACGCGCGCTTGGTGAACTCACCCGCAGCGGCAGGGACGCAGCCGTGAGCAAAAGCGGACATCAGCACCGTTCTCGTCACGTAGGTTCCGCCGTGGCAGGAGATCTCGCAGACATCCTCTCCGGTAAAGGAGGCGGGGCCTCGGAATATCACGCAGATGCCGCTGTCGCAGACGTTCCCCGCCGAGTCAAGGATGTCGCCGTAGACCGCCTGACGATTCGGGAGTGCCGAAACAGCCTTTCCCGACTTCGGCAGAAACATCCGTCCCGCAACCGCAACCGCTTCCTCGCCGCTGATCCGGATCACCGCAATGCCGCCCTTTCCTCTGGGCGTCGATACTGCTGCTATGGTTGACATTTTCTTACTCCTTCAAGGGGGTACGATGGGGAAAACTTTTTGAGAAAAGTTTTCCCCAAACCCCTTTCAAAAACTTTTATAATAGGGATTTGGGGAATCGATTGTGTATTAAAACTTAATTTTGTGGGTTCTACCTTGGAGAAATCCGGTTCCCGAAGGGGATTCAAAATGGTTGGTCCCATTTTGAAAGGATTTCTCCGTAGCGGGCAATATTTATTACGCTTTTGACTTTACAAAACGCCCGCGTCAATCTTCAATGCCAAGGAACTCGTCCGGTTCGGTGCTTCTTTGAGCGAGGAAGTCGGGGAGCTGCTCGATGGCGATCTTCTGAGGCTTTTTGGGTCTGGGTCTTTCTGTTCTTTCCGCGGACTTTTCGCCGGTCTTCTGTACGGGCTTTTCCGTTTTCTGAGAATCGGGTCTGGGTCTGCGGTCTCTCTTGCGGGGATTCTGCTGCTTGTCCGCACCTTCGTAGGTGATAATGATCTTACGGTTCTTATCGCTGCCTACGCTGTGTGTGGAAACATCGGGGTACTTCTGCAGCTCGCTGTGGATAATGCGGCGTTCGTAAGCGTTCATGGGTTCGAGGAACACGTTGCGCTTGGACTTCACCGCACGGGCTGCCATACGTCTTGCAAGAGAACGGAGGGTTTCCTCACGCTTGCTGCGGTAGTTTTCCACGTCCACAACGATCTTTACGTAATCGCCGTGGCCGTTTGCCTTCTTTGCCTTGCGGATGGCAGAGAGATTCACCAGATACTGAATGGCATCCAGGGTCTCTCCGTGGTGGCCGATCAGAATACCGGAGCCTTCGCCCACGATTTCGATGGCGGGATACACGGCGGCATCCTCTGTTGTCTCAAAGGTTTCGCCTTCGGGACATTCCATCTTCTGTGCTTTTGCATCGATCTGCATATTGCGGAGGAGGGTGTTGGCAAATTCAAGGGCGTACTGCATTTCCTCTTCGGATACGGCAGTCTTTACGTTGTCCTTTTCTGTGTCAACGGTGGGGAGCTCGTCTGCTTCTGTTTCCTCAACCACTGCTTCGGGTTCGGATACGGGAGCGGAAACGGGTTCTGCACTTCCCCAACCCTTCTTGGGTTCCTTTTCGGGAAGATCGAACAGTCCCACGGGGGCGGATACGATCACTTCGGAATGCTCCTTGGGCATTACGTCGGATTTTTCTGCCTTTTCCGCGGGCTTCTTCTGAACGGGTTTCTGTTCCACGGGTGCCTTTTCTGCAGGCTTCTTCTGCTGAACAGGTTTCTGTTCAACAGGCTTTTTCTGTTCCACAGGTGTCTTTTCCGCAGGCTTCTGCTGAGCAGATTTCTTCTGTTCCACAGGCTTCTGTTCTGCGGGTTTCTTCTGTTCCACAGGCTTCTGTTGAACAGGCTTTTGTTCCGCAGGCTTCTGCTGAACGGGTTTCTTCTGCTGAACAGGCTTCTGTTCCGCAGGCTTCTTCTGCTGATTCTGAGGCTTATTTTCCTTCTTCGGCTCGTTTTCGCTTCCTTCACGGTCTGTGTGCATCTTCATGCTCTTCAGATCGGAAACAAGAGAACTGAGGTCTGCGTCCTTAACGGCGCTGACGGTAACCTTCAGCATCGCATCCTTTGCGCCGATGCCGAGGAAGCCCTTCTTGGGCATTTCCAGAATATCATAAGAAATCTCATGATCCGCATCCGCATAAAGCTTGTTTGCCTTGGCAATGGCTTCGTCTATGGTTTTGGCGGTTACAATATATGTGTCGCTCATATTGGTGAGTTAAATCCTTTCGATCTGTGTTTTGTCACTTATTTATCGGACTGATTTTTGCTCTTGTACCGGGTGTTTTCATCGTCCTTGATGGGGGCGGGCGCCATTTTCGCATTGGTTTCGCCGGCTGCAGAGGAATCTGCCTCGCCGTTCAGCGCCTTCAGATCATCCGCATGACGGGCGATATAGTCCTCATCGTCGATGTGATGGAGACTGCGGACAAACTTCTTCTCGCCGTCCTTTGCCTCACGCTTTCTCTGCTTACCCGACATATTTGCCTGACGCTCTGCTTCCTTGTAGTCTTCTTCCGTGAACTTGGGCACGGGAATCATCTTGGAAAGGAGCATTCTCTGCAGGGTGGAAAGGATGTTACGGAATACCCAGTATACACCGATGACTGCGGGCATCTGGAATTCGAAATAAACGGACATGAGGGGCATGGACCAGGTCATAATCTTCATGGACATGTTGTTCTGTGCAGCCTCGCTTTCGGGAGACTGATAGGTGAACTTCTTCATGATATACTGAGAGCCGACCATAACAACAAAGGTGATGAGGGGAATGATGACCAGCCAGTTCAGAGGATTGAAGCTGGGGTTCTGGGAAAGGTCGAAGGAGCCCATGCTAAACTCGGGGAGAGTAACACCCTCAAGAGAAGGAGCATGATTGTAATACAGGGAAAGATCCGTTCCCTTCAGGAAATTGATCAGGTTGAACTGTTCGTAATGGGAGGTCTTGGGCAGTGCGTCGCCGATTGCCTCGGTCAGTGCCTTGATTTCCGCGGTAGGCATATTACAGATATAGCGGAGAGGATTGGTTACCACGTTGAACAGCGCCAGAATGATGGGGAGCTGAATGAGCAGAGTGCCGCAGCC
>JAZQUQ010000231.1:0-4874 GCA_045631365.1 Eubacteriales bacterium
AATACTGGGATACCAATAATGCAGGTGACCACGGGGACTACAATTCCTCCGGACAGGTCAACTTCTGGAGCGATCTGACTGCCACCACGGTTGCTGACAATGTTATTTCCGTTCTCGATGAATACGTCGACAGGGTGAACCTTCCGTATATCGGCGTGAATATTGAGGATTTTTCAGCGGGAAACGTGTTCCCCGAAAACACCCAGCCCTTTGAATATGCACCGGGAGAATTTGTCAATCCGGATGAATCGGATTATCTTTCCACCGTATTCTATACCTTCCTCAACAAAATTGCGCGTCAGGTGGGGGAAAAGCATCCCGATGTAACCATTATCACCTTTGCGTATACCTTCGCTCAGACTCCTCCCCGATGCGATATTGAAGACAACATCGGTCTCGTGTTCTGTCCCATCGGTGAAGAGCTGTGCTACTCCCTGTATGATGATACAAGCGAGGAAAATGCAACCATTTACCGTGATCTCGAGATATGGAAGCAGAAGACCCGAAACATTACCTTCTATAACTATTACGGTACTTTTGTTACCTCTGTTCACTACAGCCGCCCCATTTGGGACAGAATTCAGGAACATTTCCTTTATTATAAGGAAAACGGCTTCACAGGTGTGATGTCGGAGGGATTGGTTGACTATGACTGTATTCATCTGTGGGATACCGGGGTCAATCATACCCCTTTAACCGAACAGTGGCATCCTACTGACGAGCCTTTCCGCTGCAGCGACTCCTGGGCAATGAACACCCTTACATACTGGATTTACCACAAGCTCAGTTGGAATCCCGAGGAAAACGTAGACGAGCTGATCAAGTATTTCTGTGATAAGGTCTATGGAGGAGCTTCCGAACATATGCAGGAGTTCTACCGTCTCATTGAGCTTGGATGGACCGAGGGTACAAAGTCTCTGGCAAATGAATTCAATGTTCCCATGAAGTGGACACAGACCATGCTTGTGTACGCTGATTATTTCCTCAACAATTCCGATTTTGAGGAGAATGAGGAGACCGCCAATCTCACGGATAAAATCCTTGATGCGCTGAACAAGGCATGGGAAGCGGCAAACGATGTGGAAAAGGAACGCATCCGTCACATCAAGGAGATGACGGAAGGCGTGATTGACGAATATTGCTGGTAAAAGTACGATTTTGCAGAAGAGCAACCCCTGATCCGTTCAGAGGTTGCTCTGTTGTGAAAAAACAACAATTATGCGTCCTGTTCTTTGTGGAGTTTTTTGCTTGACTGAGAAGCTTTTATTTGATATACTAACGTCAATCTATAAAATACCAAGTTATATGAGGAGTACATATGAAGAAAACATTATCTTTAATCCTTGCCGCACTCATGCTCACATCAAGCCTTGCAGCCTGCGGCAAAAACGAACCTGTTGAAACCGGAAAACCGGAAACCAATGCCCCCGAAACAATTGCTCCCGCAACCGACCCTGCCGAAACGGAGGCGCCTGCTCCCTCCTATTCCTACGACACAGGTCTTGTGACCGAAAACGGCGTGGCAAAGGCGCATATCGTGCTTTCCGAGGGGGCGGACAGTGTGCTGACCCTTGCTGCCGATGAGCTTCAGTTCCACATCAAAAAAGTCAGCGGCGCAGATGTCTCCATTGTAAGTGCAGTGGAAGAGGGAAGCCTCCCGATCATCATCGCAACGCCCGAAACCCATCCCGAGCTTGAGACCCTGTTTGCAGACGACCTCGCATGGCTCAGAGAAACAGGCGAAGAAGGGGACACCGAACGCTGGGGCGACGACGGCTTTGCCATTCGTCAATATGATGGAAAGCTTTATATCTTCGGAACCACGGCACGTGGTTCATTGAACGGCGTATACGATTTTATTGAAGATACGCTGGGCGTTCTGTGGATCCGTGCTTACGAGGATCGGGGTATGATCTACGACGAAATGCCTACGATCACTCTGTCCAAGGTGGATTACAGAGAAAAATCCCCCTTCAGCGTAAGAAGCTGGGTTTGGGGCGGCGATATGGGATCACAGGAGTGGGCAGATCATTTTAATCTCTTTATGTCCCGCAACAAGCTGAATTCGTCTTATGAAAACATCCATACCTCTTTCAAATGGCAGCGTGCTTCCGAACAAGGCATGAGACCCTTTATTACTTGCCATAATGTAAAGAATCTCGTGGCAATGAGCCCCCTTTATGATCCCAATGTAAGGGAATATTGGGATACAAATCAGGCGGGAGAGCATCTGGATTACAGCAGTTCGGGTCAGGTCAACTTCTGGAGCGATCTCACCTCGGACGCGGTTGCGGCATCTGTCATTTCAATTCTTGACCAATACTCTCCTACGGTTGATATCCAGTACATCGGCGTCAATGTGGAGGATTTTTCCGGCGGCTACGTTTACCCCGAGAACAGCCAGCCTTTTGAATATGCTCCCGGTCAGATTGTGGAGCCCGGACACGAAAAGTACCTCTCAACCGTGTTCTACACCTTCCTGAATAAGGTTGCAAGACAGGTGAAGGAAAAGTACCCCGATGTAACCGTCACCACTTTTGCATACACCATTGCTCAGACTCCCCCTCTTTGTGATCTGGAGGATAACATCGGCATTTTCTTCTGTCCCATTTCGGAGGAGCTGTGCTATTCTTTGTTTGATGAAACCTGCGAATCCAACGCCGATATTTACAAAGACCTTGAAGAGTGGAAGCAGAAGACACGCAACATCACCTTCTACAACTACTACGGCACCTTTGTTACCTCCGTCAACTATTGCAGACCTCTTTGGGACAGACTGCAGGAGCATTTCCAATATTATCAGCAGAACGGCTTCAACGGTGTCATGTCCGAGGGAATTGCGGACTACGATCAGATTCACATCTGGGATTCCGGCAGCAACCACACCCCTCTGACTCCTTTCCGTTATATAAAGGATGGCGAACAGTACCTCTGCAGCGATACATGGGCGATAAACGCACTTCCGTTCTGGATTTACCACAAGTTGGCGTGGAATCCCAACGAAAACGTGGACGAGCTGATCCGGTATTTCTGCGACAAGGTATACGGCAATGCTTCCGAGCATATGCAGGAATATTACCGCCTTCTCGAGCTTGGCTGGACCGAGGGCACAAAATCTCTTGCAGAAGCCTTCAATGTACCCATCAAGTGGACAGCAGAAATGCTGACCTATGCGGACTACTTCCTGAACAACTCCGATTTTGAGGAAAATGAGGAAACCGCAAACCTGACGGGCAAGCTTCTTGATGCATTGAACAACGCATGGGAAGCAGCAAATGATGTGGAAAAGGAACGGATTCGCCACATCAAGGAAATGACCGAGAAGATAATTGAAGAATTCTGTTGGTAAACGACACCCAAAATACGTAAAATAACAAAAACACAAAGGTTTGGATGAGCAATCTCCGCCTTTGTGTTTTTTTGTTGAGCTGTATCGTATAAAAGTTTTTGAGGAGGGGTGTGGGGAGGTACTTTTTTCAAAAAGTGTCTCCCCACAGAAGATATATTTACTTAAAATAAGCCACGGATTTGCTCCGTACAAGGAGGGATGCTTTGACCGTTCTTCCCGAGATCAGCTCATGAACGGGAGCGGTCAAATCGTGAACGAAATCGTTCACGGGGAAGGAGATATCCCTGTCGGAACGGTTTGCAATGATGGTAAGGAAATCGTTGTCCGTTTCCCGTCGAATGATGAGATAATCCTCGTTTGCCTCCATCAGTCGGAAGAGTCCGCCGTTGAGGCAGGGCTCGGTCTGACGGATGTCCCCTAACTTTCGGTAGAATTCGGGAAGGGATTCCTCAGCGGCATTTCCGCGGTGGAGGGTGTGCCAAGGGAAGGGCTTGCGGCAGAAGGGGTCGCGGTATCCTTCCATACCCACCTCGTCTCCATAGAAGACGCAGGGTACACCGGGGACAGCAACAAGAATGCCGTATGCCAGCTTCAAAAGACGGATTGCCGCCGTTCGATCTTTTTTACTCATTTTTCGGGTGGAAAGCTCGTCGTTTGTCAGCCCATCAAAGCTGCGGTCCCCGAGAACGGAGAGGATTCGCTCCGTATCATGAGTGCCGAGGAAATTCATGAGGGAATCCGATGCGGCTTTGGGGTAACGTCGGTACAGGGTCTCCGTGCTGCGGCGGATTTTTTCCGTATCTCCGTGGAGAATATAGGAAATAATGCCGTCGCGGAGGGGGTAGTTCATGACGGAATCAAGCTGACGGCCTCGGAGGTACTTCCGTCTCTGTCCATAGCTCACCTTGTCCGTGGCGTCCTCCCAGACTTCGCCGATAACAGCACCGTCGGGGTTCTTCGCCTTTACCGTTTGGCGGAGCTTTTCGAGAAATCCTTCGTTCAGTTCATCCGCAACGTCCAGCCGCCAGCCGGATACGCCGCAGTCCATCCACTTGGGAATCACGCGGTCGAAGATAAAGGAAGGGAAGGAGTCCCCCGCTGTGTTTACCTTTGGGAGGATCTTCACCCCCCACCAGCTTTCGTATTGGTCGCGGGTTTCGCCGAAGTAATACCAGTCCGCGTAGGGGGAGTCTGCCGATTGGTATGCCCCAACGCTTGCGTAATTGCCGAATTTGTTGAAATAAACGCTGTCCGCACCCGTGTGGTTGAAAACACCGTCTAAGATGACCTCGATGCCCACTTTTTTCGCTTCACGGCAGAGGTGACGGAGGGCTTCTTCGCCGCCGAACATCTCATCCACGGAGAGGTAGTCCGCGGTGTCGTACTTGTGGTTGGACGCCGCATCGAAAACGGGGGAGAGGTAGATGGTAGAGGTGCCGAGGGATTTGATATAGGGCAGTTTTTCCGCAATACCCCAAAGATCACCGCCGAAGAACACGTTGTTGTCCACATCCGCCCCGGGATA
>JAZQUQ010000232.1:0-10034 GCA_045631365.1 Eubacteriales bacterium
GCCGCTGCCGGAACCGCCGATAGACACACCTGTCTGGAGGCTTCCGTCAAATGCTGCGGACATGTCGTTTGCAGAGCTTGTTATAATCGTACCTGCCTTGGCAAGGTTTACAACGCCCTCGGGTGCATCGAAGGGAGCTTCGGTCTCGGGAGCAGCGTCAAGGGCAACGAACTTCAGCTCGTACTCTTCCGCATATGCCTGTGCAGTGGAGTCGGAGTAACCCCAGAGAGCGAACTTTTTCGCACATTCATAGAATACGTCCCAGCTGAATTCCACGTTGCGTCCCAGTACGGTTGCCTTGGCGAGGTTGGTGCAGGAGTCAAACGCCCACATATCGATGAACTCAACGCTTTCGGGAATGGTGATTGCGGTGAGTCCTTCGCAGCTGCAGAATGCGCTGGCACCGATGGTAGTAACACCTTCGGGAAGGGTTACGTTTGCCAGTCTTGTGCAGTTGGAGAAGGCGGATTCGCCGATGGAGGTTACGCTAGCGGGAATGTTGAGGGAAGTAAGCTTTACACAGCCTGTGAACGCGAAATCACCGATGGTGGTGAGGCTTTCGCTGAACGTTACGTCAGAGATGTTCTCACAGTTGTCGAAAGCGTGAGTACCGATGGAAGTAACGCCTTCGCCGATGGAAACGCTCAGAATATCGTTCATGCAGAGGGCCCAGGGAGTATCCCATTCCCAATCCCACATGTCGCCTTCGCCCATGACAGCCAGTTCGCCGTCGTCGTAAAGCTCCCACTTGAGGTTGTCGCCGCATTCGCCGGAGTAAAGAGCCATCTTGCCGTCGGGAATTTCGCTGGCGGGAGCAGGGTTACCGTAAAGCTCAAGCTCTACAACTTCACCGTGCTTACCAACCAGGTTCACGTAGCGGTACATCTTGTAGGAACCGGAACCGAACCAACAGTCACTATAGTCTACGATGCCTGCATCGATATAAGACTGATCAATGGCGTCGGGAGTGACAACGAAATAGTCGTCGGTGGTTGTGTCAGTTTTGAACAGGAACAGGGTCACCCACTTGTCACCGTCCTGTGAAGCCTGAATTGCGGCACCGTAAGAGCGGTCACCGTGAACCTTACGGACCTTGAAGCGAACTTCGGTCAGCTCATAGGCCTGATTGAGGATCACGCCCACCCAGGACTGGCGGGAGGTTTCGTAGGGGTCAAACAGGGTATCGGAATTTCCGTCAAAGGCAGCGGAACCGTTGTTGCCGAGCTTGTCTTCCCAGCAATGGCTGCCGTTTTTGTTGATGGTGACAATAACGTCACCCTTCAGAAGCTGACCGCTGGTGCATTCGGGCAGTCCGCTTGCGGGAGATGCGGGATAGGCGTCAGGGTATGCAACGTAATATTCGGGGATGGTTTCCTGAATGCTGATGTAATCCACGCCTTTTTCCAAAGCGAGAGATGCGGTAGCCAGACCGCAAACCGTCAGCACAGAGAGTATTGCTGAAACGAATTTTTTCATAATTCCTCCAAAATGTAAAAAATATAAGGTGGGTAACCAAAAGTTTTATAACATTATACCATATATAGACACCCTTTTCAAGAGTGTTTTTGCTTTTTCACAGCACGCTGAGTTTTTTTGTGTTCGAAAAACACAGGGGAAAGCAAAAAAACGAGCGAATCGGTGTGACTCACTCGTTTTTTGATGTAAATCAGAACAGGGGATAAAGTTCGGGCATCATGCTGTGACGGAACAGAAGGATAACGTCATCGATATCGGTGCTGCCGTTCTTTGTGAAGTCGGGGTCACCCGCGTAGTTGATGGGGTACATGGTGGGCATCATAGCAAAGCGGAACAGTGCGATGGCATCGCTGATGTTCACAGAACCGTCGCCGTCAATATCGCCGATGGTGGAGTCGGGGGTATCTCCTCCAACGAGAGTTCCCCAGAATTCCACTTCACCCCAGAAGTCGTTTCCATCGTCGTTCCATACTCTGTAGTACATATATTCTACAGGGTCTGCTGCGTCGTCGTCTTCGTCGGTTTCGCCGTCGAAGGCTTCTTCCATCCAGTAGTCGTTGCCTTCTTCATGGGCAGCAGCAAAGTCTTCATATTCGTAGTAGGGATCACCGAAGTACATGATCGGTTCCCAGGTTTCGCCGTCGTTGGATCCTTCTACCACAGTCTTGAAGATTCTGTGGGGAGAGTCTGTGTATCCGTCCCCGTTTGTGTCGAAGGTTGCCAGTCTTACGAGGGAAAGAACGGAGGGCTGTTCGAGCTTGACGCCTATCCAAGAACCGCTTCCCGCTCCTCCGAGGGTCAGACCGGTGGAGATGCTTCCGTCAAAGGCTGCGGATACGTCGTTTGCGGAGCTTGTGATAATAGTGCCGACTTCCGCAAGGTTTACGGTTCCTTCGGGTCCCGTGAAGGGAGCTTCCGTTTCGGGGGGAAGATCAAGGGCAGCGAATTTATGCTCGAATTCAGCCGCGTATCCTTCCGCTGTAGAGTCGGAATAGCCGTAAAGGGTGAATTTCTTTGACGTGCCGTAGAACGCATCGAAGCCGATTTCCGCATCACGGGACAGAATGGTTGCCTTGGTGAGGGCGGAGCAGGAATCGAATGCCCATACGTCGATTAAACCAACGCTTTCGGGGATGGTTACCTGTGAAAGGGAGGTACATCCCGTGAACGCGGCCTCCCCGATGGTGATCAGGTTTTCGGGAAGAGTGATGCTCTCCAGCTTGCTGCATTCGGCAAAGGCGGAGGCACCAATGGAAGTAACACTTTCGGAGAAGTTGATGCTACCCAGCTTGCTGCAGCCGACAAATGCGAAATCCCCGATGTGGGTAACGTCGCTGCCGAAGGTTACCTTTGTGATTTTGGTGTAGCTTTGGAATGCTCCGGCACCGACAGAGGTAACACCGTCCGCAATGGTTACTTCCGCAATGTCGTTGATGTATTCTGCCCAAGGAGTTTCCAGATCAAAATCCATCATAGGGCCTTCGCCCTTGATTGCCATTTCGCCGTCATCGTACAGTTCCCATGTCAGATTGTCGCCGCATTCACCTGAGTACATGATCAGCTTGTTTTCGGGCATTTCGGAAGGTTCCCCGGGAACTCCGTAAAGCTCAAGCTCCACGATTTCACCGTGTGCGCCGTTCATGTTTACAAATCGGTACATCTTGTACGCACCGGTGCGGAGCCAATACTGACTGTAGTCCACGTAACCTGCATCAAGGTAAGCCTGATCGGTAATGGGTTCGGGGGAGACGATGTGGTAATCCGTGGACTTGGCGTCTTCCTTGAACAGGAAGATGGTGATCCATCGGTCGCCGTCCTGAGACGCCTGGATGGCAGCACCGTTCATTCTGTTGAATGCTCCGTCGCGTACGTTGAAGCGTACTTCCGTCAATTCATACGCCTGATCGAGAATCACCCCGACCCACGATGCACGGGATGCCTCAAAGGGGTCGAAAATTGCCCCGAACGTTCCGTCGAAAGCGGCGGATGCGTTGTTTGAAAGGATATTCTTCCAACAGTGGTTTCCCATTCTGTCAATACCGGTTATAACGGTTCCCTTCAGGATTTCGCCGCTGGTGCATTCCGGCCAGCCGTGTGCCGGAGAAGCGGGATAGGTGTCGGGATATGCTACGTAATGCTCGGGGATGGTTTCTTCGACTACAATGTAGTCAACGCCTTTCTCAAAGGCTGCCGCCGCGGTTGCCATCCCGCCAATTGCTAACGCCGAGAGTATTGCTGAAAGCAGCTTTTTCATGGTTTCCTCCAAAATAAATGATTTGTAAGATTGGAATTATATGGGTTTATGACATTGTATCACAAAAACGCATTCTTTTCAAGTGTGTTTTTTGTGTTTTTGGCGGTATGATTGTCGGTTTTGATGGATAAAAGTGATTTTGGTAAGCCGGAGGGGACGAAAAAACCGAGTGAATCGGTGTGACTCACTCGGTTTTGGGTTTGTGTCAATCGATGGAGTAAAGTTGGGGCATCATACTGTGACGGAAGAGGGCGAGGGCGTCGTCAATGTCAAGTGTGCCGTTTCCCGAGAAATCCATGCTGTATGGATAGGAGGTCGGGAACATATCGGGCAGCATACTGTACCGGAACAGGAGCGTGGCATCGGCAATGTCCAGAACACCGTCCCCGTTGATGTCGCCGAACGTGGTGCTGAATGCTTCAAACGGAAGCTTGTTGCCGTGGGCAAAGGTTTCCGCAGTAGAGCCTTGGTAGCCGTAAATGGTCAGAGGTGCGGGAAGAATGTATCCGAAAGCGGTATTTTCGATGATCATATCGAGAGACAAAACGGTGGCTTTTTCCAGTTTTTCACAATAATCGAAAACACAGCGATCGAGTATAAGTAAACCGCTTCCGAGGGTGACCTCAAGGAGATTCATATTGCCGATAAAGGCATTTGTGCGGATTGCTTTTACGCTGTCGGGGATGGTCACTTCGGTGAATCCGCAGGAGGCAAAGGCAGATCTTTTTATGGCAATCAGTGATTGGGGGAAAGTGATCTCGGTGAGCGCGCCACACTGACAGAACGCGAATTCTCCGATGGAGAGAATGCTGCTTGGGAGTGTTACCTTTGACAGATTGTGGCAGGCGAAGAATGCGTAATTACCGATATGGGTAATGCCGCTTGAAAGGACAAGGGTATGGATGGAATCCTTGTAGTTGTGCCAGGGGGTGTTGTTGGATTCCCAGTTTTTCATGATCCCGTTGCCGGTAATAACCAAGGTACCCAACCCATCATCGTTGAGATAGAATGCCCAAACCATTCCATCATCACTTTGACCTTTTTCCACAAGTTCACCCGGATTCACCAAGGGAGCATCGGTTTCGGGAAGGTGTGTTTCATTTAATACGTTAATGTTTAGGTTCATAAGCACGGCATAATCGATGGTGGTGGAACCTCTGAAACCGTACAGCATGATGGCTTTGTTGGTATTATAGAAGGGTATTGCGCCAAATTCCATATTGGCGTTCAGGATCTGAACCTTTTTGAGCTGAGAGCAGTTTGTGAATGCGTTATCTTCAATGGAGGTTACGTTTTCGGGGATGGTAATGCTTTGGAGGGTGGTACAGGTATAGAACGCATAGGGACCGATGGTTGTAACATGGTCCGGAACCGTGTAATCCGCTTCTTTTTTGCCCAAGGGATACTGGATCAGAACGGTTTTGTCCTTGTTGAAGAGGACTCCCGCTTCATCGCTGCTGTAAGATGCGTTGTTTTCGTCCACAAGGAAGCATTCAAGGGCAGGGCAGTCCTTAAAAGCATACTCATGAATGAAGGAGATGTTCTTTCCAATGGTTATGGATGAAAGCTTTTCGCACCCTTCAAAGGTGTTCTTTTCAATCCTTGTTATGCTGTCGGAGAGGATAATGCGTTCAAGATTCTGACAACGGTAGAAAGCCTCTTCTCCTATGCTTTTCACGTTATCGGGGATGGTGATCTCAGGGAGAGCGTCGCAGTCGCTGAATGCACCGTTTCCAATGGTTTCAACACCGCTGCCGATGGTGATGCTTGTGAGCTTGTTTCCGCCCGAGAAGGCACCGCTTCCAATGGAAATTACGCTGTCGGGGATTACAAGGCTTACGAGATTGGTGACAGCAAAAGCACCGTTTTCGATTGTTGTTACGCTTTCGGGAATAATAACTTCTGTCAAGCCGATGCAATAGTGAAAAGCAGCATTTCCGATGACAGTTAAGCGGTCGGGGAGTACCACGTTTTGGAGGGATACGCAATTGTCAAATGTTTGTTGACTAATTTCCGTTATGCCGTTGGGAATGGTGATGCTTGTGAGTCCGGCGTAATAAAATGCCTTTTCCCCAATGAAAGTTAAGTTGTCGGGGAGTACAATTTCGGTAAGCGCATGGCAGTTGGAAAATACAGACGCACCGATGGAAGTTACGCTGTCGGGAATGCTGATTTCGGAAAGATCCTTGAGCCAGTAGAATGCGTTATCACCGATTGTAGTAACACCGTTTTCAATGATTATTTTGGTTATGGAAGAAAGGGACTTGTACCAAGGAGCTTTTTTGGCCGCCCAGTTATGCATTTCGCCTTCGCCTTCAATAACCAGCGTTCCGTTGTCATACAGTACCCACGTGAGGTTGTCGCCGCAATCGCCGGAAGCAAGAACATTTTCGGGTAGGGCGGGTTCAGTTGCAGGCGTCTCGGTTTCAGCAGGGGAGGGGTCTACGTATTCGCTGAGATCCGCAAACAGAATGTCAAATGCTTTTGCGTAGGTTTCGGCGGTAGAGCCTTTGTGACCGTAGATGGTGAAGTTGTCGGAAACGTCTGTAAATACGCCGAATATATCGTATTCCGCATCTAGGGAGAAGATTCTTGCTTTTTCGAGATTAAAGCAGGAGACAAACGCCTGATAGCCGATGGATTTAACTGTTTCGGGGATTGTGATTTCCTTGAGATTAATGCAATAGCAGAAGGCATAGCGTTGAATAGCGGTAACTCCTTCAGGCAGACGGATGGTTTCAAGGTTCAAACAGTCGGTGAAAGCATATTTGCCGATAATTGTAACGCTGTCGCCAAGGGTTACATTGGTGAGAGCAGAGTTGAGGCAAAGGGCATAATCCCCGATGTCGGTGACGGATGCGCCTACAACAACATCGGTGAGATTTTCGAGATTACTGAACGCATAGGTGCCGATGGAGGTGATGCCGTCTCCAACCGTTATGCTCTGAATGGATGCTTGATAATCTGTCCAGGGGGCAAGGGAGATGTCTTCCCAATCCCACATTTCGCCCGTGCCGTCGATAACCAGATTGCCGTCGTCGTACAGTACCCAAGTCAGATGATCGCCGCACTCACCGGAGGCGGTTTCCGAAGCGGGTGCTCCGCAGAGGACGCCACAGAATACGATAATACACACAATAAGAGGGACAAGAAGAGCTTGTTTGATTCGTTTCATAATGATGATTCTCCTTTTCTTAAATTGAATTAGACAGAAAATATAGAAAAATCTTCTGTATTTCCATTATAAACCAATCTTCTTTCATTGTCAATGGATTGGTGTAATTTTATTACGCAATGTTTTTTTTTACATTTCACACACCATGACCCGTGCGTTCGATGATCATGTTCTGCCATTCTTCGTTCAGCGTCACAAATCTTGCACTCCAGCCCGATACGCGGACGGCAAGGGTCTTGAACTTCTCGGGATCCCGCTGTGCTTCGCGGAGGGTTTCCACGTCCACGGTGTCGATCTGCATGAAGTAGCCGCCGAGGGTGATGAAGCCGTCCATCAAGCCCACCAGCGCCGCGATCCCCTTTTCTCCCTTGATGGAGTCGGGGAGGAGCTTCAGGTCTAACGCCGCGCCGCACGCTTGCTTCACAAGATCGGACTTGCAGTAAGACTTGATAATGGCGGTTGCTCCTCTTGTGTCCGTGCCGGGGACGGGAGAGTCGTTGCCCGAGAGGATTTCGCCCTTCTTCGCGCCGAATACGGTTGCGGAACGTTCGGGAAGCCAGTCGATCTGTCTGCCGAAGGTGCTGACCCCGGGGATAAATTTGATGCCGCGGTCGCCTGTGTTGTGTATGCTTACGATATCCGCAAAATCGTTGAGAATTCTGGAATGCCAGCGGTCTGCCTCGTCGTTGTCGTTGCCGTAGTAGGTGTATTTGTTCTTAACGTAATTGCGAAGTTCTTCGTGACCTTCCCAGTTGTTGCGGACGATTTCGATCAGCTCGGGAAGAGTTACCTTTTTCTCTTCAAACACCAGCTTTTCGATGGCATAGAGAGAATTTCCCACGTCGGGTGCGCCGCCGATATGGGGAGAACGAACCATATAGGTGGGGCCGTGATCACGGTAGGCAAGGGCGCTTTCGATGCAGCCGTCTTCAAACAGGCTGACTACGGAGGTGGGTAAATCACGGGTGTTGATCAGGCGCCACTCACCGTCGATCATCTTAAAACGGTTGCGGCACCAGCCCGTCCAGACGTCTTCAATTTCTTTTTGAAGGGTGTTGCGGAAGAGGGCATAGACCTCCTCCATAGTTTCACATTGTGGGATTTTCTCCGAGCTGATGCCCACCGCATCGTTGAACAAACGGAGGCTGTCGAAGGGGAGATATTCAAAATTGGTCTTGCCGGGAACCTGTACTTCCCAACAGCCGTCGTTGGCAAAGGTTCGGGCTTCCCGCTCGGGATAACCGAGATTACTGAGTGCGTTGAGAACCAAATCTTCATTATATATAGCGACCACACCGCCGCCGTGCCGCATGACCTGTGCCATTTTTTCCTTCAGCGCTGAGGGGCTTTTTTTGTTCAGACGAACGGTGATGGGGAAGTCGGAGATACCAAGCTCCTCTACCACATCGAGAACGAGATAGGTGACCTCGTTTGTCACCTCACAGCCGTCTTCGTCTACACCGGCGAGGATGAGGTTCTGATAGTGCTGGGCGTCACCCGTGCCGATGGGGGTATTTGACTGAATCCACTCGCAGCCCTTGATGAAGAAGGAGGCGAGAAGCTCTCTCGCTTCGTCCAAGGTGAGGGTGCCGTCCGCAAGATCCCGCTTCAGATAGTCGCCGAGGAGCCAGTCGATCCGTCCGATGCCGGGCCAGTTGCCGCAAAGACGGACGAAGGCGAAGATAAACCACAGGGACTGCAATGCCTCATGGAAATTCCGCGCGGGGGCGAAGGGAACCTGTTCAAGGAGACGGTGGAGATCGGGACGGTCGGTTTCGGTAGCCTTCAAGTACCGTCCGTGCCAGATGCGGATGCTTTCGATGACGTTTTGGAGGCTGTTGAGGAATTCGATGCGGTCGTCCGTCAGGTTTTTGTCCTCCAGACGGCGTGCGATATCTTCGGAATAGCGGTCGAGACCTTCTCGGATTACCTTGTCATAACGGATGGTCAGGTGGCTTACGGAGTAGTAAACGATGTTTCCTAAGTATTTCACGGGGATAATGTGGCTGATGGCGTCTCCAAGGGTGGCGGCACCGCAGATTTTTTCTTCGGGGCAGAGGCGGAGGGGGGCGTTTGCCGCAATCTCGCGGATGGCCACGTCCTGCTTCCCGATAGCGGAGAGGGATTCAAAATTTTCGATATAATCGAGATCAATGCGGGGCGTGGATTTTGCCTCGTCGCCGTATTTGCCGTGGAGGGATTCCCAAGCCCACGCACGGGTGGCATCCTTCAATCGGATGGGGCGAGGTTCGGAGGAAGGAGTGGGGAATGTGATGGGTTTCATAGGATTTCCTTTCACTTGTTTATGTCTTTGTTCTATGTAGTTTATTTTCAATGGTTGATACTCTTTTGGATGGGGGATTGCTGATTTCATTATAAAGTATCATAGGACAAAAATCAAGAGGATTCTTCGGAAAAAAGAGAAGTTCTTTGTGGAAAGACGGTTTTTTTCTCCCCGTTTTTTCTCCCATTTTCGCCTCTTTGAACACCAAAACCGAATCCGCCCGAAAGGGATAAAATCGCTATTGCAAATAAGGGGAATTATTTTCGGTTTTTGACTTGACTACGCCTTTTCTTTCAGTTATAATGTATCTGTATAAGTTTGGATAATGGGGAAATTGTAGTCTTTTGTTGAGTAATATCCCCAAAAATTCCCCCGTTTTGCGGTTTGATTTGTTTTTACCTTTTAAAACAAGGCGAAATGCGGATGAAAACGGATTTTGCCCTTTTTTTCTGTGAAACTTGCGGGACGGATCCGAGGATGGAATCCGAAGCGTGGGGGCAGCAAATAAACAGACGGAGATTAATTCTATGAGACGGAGAGCCTTTTGGGTCGGTACGGCCGGTGCGGTGCTGATGCTCTTGACGTTGACTTCTTGTCATAACAGCATCGATAAGGAAACCACTACAACAACAGATACGACAGCCGAAACCGAGATCGCGGCGACAGCGGCCCCCGAAACGGCGGTTCCCGAGACAGCGGCCCCCGAAACGGCGGTTCCCGTGGCTGACGCCCCCGAAACGGCAGTTCCCGAAACTGCGATTCCCGAGACGGAATTCGTTACCGATGACCCTGCCGAAGCGGTGGAATCCATCTCCATGGCGGGTCTGGCGTCCTACGATAACGTC
>JAZQUQ010000233.1:0-5090 GCA_045631365.1 Eubacteriales bacterium
GCCTTGTTTCCGCGGAGATACAGATTTTTTCCGTCGGTCGCCATGCGGAATCCGTCCCACTTGATTTCGGGATCCTGTTCACGGGAACCGAGAACGACGTTATGCTCGGTCATTTGGCGGGAAACGGGCAGATCAACGCCGCAGGATTCCCGAACGGTCTTTTTCAGAAATTCCGCGGCGGTCTCCTCCGCCTTTTCGGGAGCGTTGGGCAGTACGATGGTGTATTCGGCGATGTTCACGCCACAGACGGTCAGTTTTCTCATGGTGTGCTCTCCTTTATAAAATTTCTCGGGAGTGGGGCGGTTCGCTTACGATTTAAACGGGATGTTATCCCCACTCAATGCTTTCTTCTTGCTGTGAAAAGGTTGTGGTAGAAGCCGTACTCCGTCCTCTTGCGAAGGTAGTCCTGTACAGCGGCTTCGTAGGTCTTCTGTTCTTCCTCGGTCATGGAAGCCTTGTCGTGGGGCGTGCAGAAGAGACGCAGATAATCAAACGCCATTTTGTTTCTCGTGATGTGCTTCCGCTGTTCCTCGGTTTCGGTGAGAGCATAGGCACGGTCAAAGAATGCTTCCGCCTCGTCCAGCCGATCTACCAGCTTGCTAAGGGGGGAGTTGGGATGGGGTTCCTGATACGCCTTGGGTACAAAGCTCTCCGCAATCTCGTTCCAGCGCGCACCGTCCTCGCATTGATGGAGGGCACAGGTATCCACTCGCTCAAAGCATCCGAAATGACGGTCTGCGGTCAGCTCATGCTCCATGTCGATGTACGCCTTGATCTCCCGCCAGCCTTTGCCGTAGTATGCACAAAGGAATTCTTCCATATGTCGGTTGTACGTCTCGTCGTCCATGTAGGGATTCCACAGCAGCTTGCTGATCAGATACGCCTTCAGCTCGGGATACGCACCGCCTGCACGGTTGCTGCCGGGGGAGGTATCCTCCTCATAAACGTGGGTCGCACCGCAGTCGGCAAAGAAGCGGATATTCTCCCGAAGGGCGTACAAATTTGGGAAGGGGGCTGCAAAGCAGGAATAATTCACCGAATAATCCCAAATGGAGATCTGGTGGCACTTGTCCTTCCACTCCCGAAGCTCATCGGAGAAGATACTGCCGTTTTTGGTGCAGGTTTCATCGGTAAGAGGATGGCGGAAGCAAGCCTCAATGGTACAGTAGCGGATGAGCACATTGTGACGGGTTTTTGTAATTTTCGGTGCCTTGCGGGTGTACTGATAAGCAAAGGTTTGAACCAGCACGTTGGGGAATTCCTTTTCGATCTCCTCCGCAACAGCGTTGATGAAGCGGATCATGGTGCCCGCGTGGGTGCCTTCCTCTTCATCCACGGCGGCACAGCGGTCGCATTGGCAGTAACGGGTGTTGTCGTTCTGCGAAAAATCGATGATCTGCCAGTCGGGATGTGCACGAAGGTCCTTCAGCAGGTTTTCGGTCACAATCCGCAGCACATCGGGATTGGTCAGACAGAGCTGACCGCCCATCAGCTTGGCATCGTTGGTAAAGCGGAGTCTGACACCATTTCCGTTTTCCTTCCCGTCGGGGTAATAGAGAGAGAAATATTCGGGGTGTTCGTCGTAATACACGTGATCGGGGCAGTATTTGTTGAAGGTATGACAGCCCGCATTCCGAATTCCTCTGCCGTATTTTTCATCCATCACGTCCGTGATCCGATTGAAGGAGCCGAACGCGGGCGTTTCGCTGTTCCCGATCCAGGAATGGCGACGCATCTCATAGACAGGGTTGTCCACCGTATCCGTTCCGACGGGCACGTCTGTGATTCCATCGGTGGGGATCACCTCCAGATCGTCCGCAAAATAGCGGTAGCCGAGGTATTTTTCCGCAAAGTTGTAGGCGGCGTACAGGGTGCCTCTCGGGATGTTTCCGTGGAGATAGAGGTGATTTTCGTCGGTCGCCGTGCGGAACCCGTCCCATTTGATGCGGGGATCATGCTCACGGGAACCGAGGACGATGCTGTGTGCGGTCATTTTATGGGAAACAGGCAAGGTGACTCCGCAGGACGCGTCGATGACCCGCTTGAGGAATTCGGCGGCAGTCTCTTCCGCCTGCTCGGGGGTGTCGGGGAGGACGATGGTATATTGGGCGATATCTGCGCCGCAGACGGTCAGTTTTTTCATGGAATATTCTCCTTTTCTGTGCAAGGATCGTGTGCTGTAAACGACAGCTGTCTTTGTGAGCATTATATCAAAGCATTCAGGGGATTGCAATAGCTTTCGGTGAATTTATATGGAAAAATGCTGATGAGAAAAAGAAAAATCTCCCTCGGAAATCACGAACAGATCATTCTGCCGTGACACGGGGAGAAATTTATACGGAAATATGGAAGTTGTCCTCATCCTCTTCGGCGGAGATACCGAAATCGGAGGATTCATGGGCAGGCTGAGGAATATCAAGAGTAACCACGCCGTCCAGTCCCGCGTCGCTTTTCGTAAAGCTGACCGTACAAAGGGGATCGAAAAGGGAGACGTGATGAAGAACGGAACGTACCTCACGGAGGGTTTCCGATACCGTAACAACAACGCACCGTGCGGGACGGAGCATGGACAAAGGGGTCAAGCCGTCGAGGCGGGTGCTGGGACGTTTCATTCGGTTGTTGGAACGGATGAAGTATTCCTTGTTGACAATCAGAAGCTGAATATCGTCGGACAAGGCAAAGGTGCGGAGTATGGTAGGATCGTCGCTGTTGTAAACCATAACGTTCAGCTTGAAACCGTAATACTTGTCGCTGAAGTGATGCTGCATGACCGACACGGTGCGGCACAGTTCTTCCCGTTCCACCGCATCGGGGGTGAGAAGAAGAAACTTTCGGATGCCGTGCTTCTGGCGAAGCTCGTAGATGGCTTCAAGTGCGGCAAGGGAGAGGTCGGTTTTCCCCAAGGGAATGTGGAAAAGCCGTTTGTCAAGAAGCGCCCGAACGGTCTCCTCTTCCATCTCAGCAAGGGAAGGGAGGGCGCTCATGCGGCTGTAGTAATCCTCATTGTCAAAACCGTCGGAGTTGCCGAACGCGGAATCCGCTTCTTCAATGGTCAGCTGAGTCTCCTTGGGAATGACGTATTCGCTTCTGCCGAAATATCCCGATTGAAAAAGGAACGCCAGTTCATCGGATATACTTGCTTTTCGCTTGTTTTTCTGTTCCATGCCATTCCTTCTCCTTTCAGCATAATTACATAATTATACAATATTATATCACAAAATCAGAAGCTTGTCTATATGGATTCTGACATTTGTCATGGGAATTGTATAATAAATTCTTGCAAACCAAGGGCTTTCGTGCTATAATAGGGAGAAATATTTTGTAAGAAAACGGAGAAAACGTATTTTATGGAGAAAAAAACAACAGCCAAGGGGCTCTTTTTCCTTATTGTCGCCGCGGTGGTATGGGGTTTTGCCTTCGTGGCACAGAGCGTGGGCTCGGCATATGTAAACACCCTTGTGTACAACGGAATTCGCTTTACCATCGGCGGACTTTCCCTGATTCCCGTGATTTGGGTCTTTGAAAAAGGGGCGACTGACAAAAAAATGATGCGTACCACACTCCTCGCCGGTTTGGTGGGCGGCGTGGTGCTGTTCACGGCATCCACACTTCAGCAGTACGGCATCGAGCTTTACAACAAAGCGGGCTTCCCCGACAGCTCGGGACGTGCGGGTTTTCTGACCGCCCTTTACATGGTCATCGTCCCCCTGATCGGGCTGTTTCTGAAGAAGCGTCCCTCGGCGGAAACGTGGTTCGGCATTGCCTTGGCGGTAGCGGGACTGTTCCTCATCTCCTTCACCAACGGTTTTTCCGTCAGCTTTGAGGATTTGGTCGTCATCGGCTGTGCATTCCTCTTTGCGATACATATCATCGTCATCGACCGATTCGGGGATGAGATGTACTCCCTCCGCTTTGCCATGACCCAGTTTTTGGTCTGTGCGGCATTAAGCGGACTGTTTGCCCTTATCGGTACGGCATCGGGCATGATGGAAGCCAATACCATGGCGGACATCAAGGCGGCTCTCCCCTCCATCCTGTACGGCGGTTTCATGTCCGTGGGCATTGCGTACACCTTCCAGATTCTGGGGCAGAAGAACGCGGAGCCGGCGTTTGCGTCCATTATTCTCTCCACGGAGTCCATGTTCAGCGTCATCGGCGGCGCCCTGATCCTGGGCGAAACCATGACCGTCCGCGGCTACGTCGGCTGTGCGCTGATCTTCGCGGGAGTTATCCTCACACAGGTGAAGATTTTCAGACGGAAAAAGGTTTGACTGAGAGAAAATACAGGGAAGAAAACGGTACATCGCAAAGAATCCCCCGTTTCAGGAAGAATTTTTGTGCAAATGCGAAATCTTCATAAAATCATGTTGACCTCGGGGGGATTTTGTTATATAATAATAGATGGCAATTTCCCACATCGGTGTTTTGCCGATTGTGAAATCAAGTTATATACCAAAAAGGAGAAAAATTATGGCAAATCTTGCATATTCACATGAAGTTGAAAACATGTGTATCGTTGCAAAGGGTCCCAATCACGGACCTGCTCCCATTCCCGAAGAAGGCAGATGGGTAAAGGCATACGAAATCAAAGACATCTCCGCTTACACACACGGTGTGGGCTGGTGCGCTCCTCAGCAGGGTGCGTGCAAGCTGTCCCTCAACGTAAAGGACGGCATCATCGAGGAAGCTCTCGTTGAGACAATCGGCTGCTCCGGTATGACTCACTCCGCTGCTATGGCGGCTGAGATTCTCCCCGGCAAGACCCTCCTCGAAGCGCTGAACACAGACCTTGTTTGTGACGCAATCAACACCGCTATGCGTGAACTCTTCCTGCAGATCGTATACGGCCGCAGCCAGTCCGCTTTCTCTGAAGACGGTCTCGTTATCGGCGCAGGTATGGAAGACCTTGGTAAGGGTGAAAGATCCATGGTTGGTACTATGTACGGTACCAAGGCAAAGGGTGTTCGTTACCTTGAAATGACCGAGGGCTACTGCACCAGAATGGCTCTTGATGAGAACAATCAGGTGATCGGCTACGAGTTCGTTTCTCTCGGCAAGATGACCGATTTCATCAAGAAGGGCATGGAGCC
>JAZQUQ010000234.1:0-9858 GCA_045631365.1 Eubacteriales bacterium
GGAATGCGGTGATCTTTTCCTTGTTGATGCAATGGAGTCCCTTCTTGGGAGAGAATGCGGTAATGGGAGACATGGTAACACCGTGGGTCATGGATGCGGTCATGGCAAGAACCATACCGAAGCAATGGAACATGGGCACCTGAATCATCATACGGTCGGCGGTGGACAAATCCATACGGTCGCCGATGGCCTTACCGTTGTTCACGACGTTGTAGTGAGTCAGCATAACGCCCTTGGGGAATCCGGTGGTGCCGGAGGTATACTGCATATTGCACACGTCATGCTTGTTGATCATGGCAGCACGGCGGTAAACCGCTTCAACGGGAGTGCGTTCTGCCAGAGCCAGCGCCTCGTCCCATGTGTAGCAGCCGGGATGATCAGACTCGCAGGTGATAACGTTTCTGAGGAAGGGCAGACGTCTTGCGTGGAGAGGCTTTCCCTTTTCCAAAGTCGCAAGTTCGGGGCAGATTTCGTTGACAATAGCAACATAGTCGGAATCCTTGAAGCCGTCGGTCATAACCAGCGTGTGGGTATCGGACTGACGGAGCAGATATTCAAGCTCATGAATCTTGTATGCGGTGTTAACGGTAACCAGTACCGCACCGATCTTTACCGCTGCCCAGAACGTGATATACCACTGGGGTACGTTGGTCGCCCAGATGGCAACGTGGTCACCCTGCTTTACGCCCATGGAGATCAACGCGCGTGCAAACTGGTCAACGTCGTCGCGGAACTCGGGGTAGGTTCTTGTGTAGTCAAATTCCGTATAACGGAATGCGTACTGTTCGGGGAATTCCTCGCACATACGGTCCAGAACCTGTGGGAAAGTCATATCGATAATGGTTTCCTTGGGCCACACGAACTGTCCGTCACCGCGGATGCTGGTCTGCAGACGGTCGGAACGGTTCTGATTGCCCAGATACTGAGACATGAAGTTTACGTAATGAGGGAATACGATACCCGCCTCGGAAAGATGGGGAGCGTACTGCTTCAGCCACTCCAGAGAGATGTAGCCTTCGTAGTTCAGAGAACGGAGCGCTTTCATGTATTCTGCCATGGGAGGAAGGTCACCTTCACCAACCAGACGGTATTCTACCTTGCCGTCTTCACCAACCACGGAGTCCTTGATGTGGCAATGCTTGATGTAAGCGCCCAGGTTGTTGATGGTCTTTTCGGGGCTTTCTCCGTTGAAGCGGTAGGGATGGTTCCAGTCCCACAGAGCGCCTACTGCATCGCTTTCGATACGGGAGAGAACTTCCGCAAGACGCTTGGTATCGGAATACACACCGTTTGTCTCAATGAGGAGCATAACGCCCGCTTCCTCTGCGATGGGGGCAAGAACCTTCATGGGTTCGATGACGTTTTCATCGGGGAAATCGGTGGTGATGCCTGCAGTCAGGTCGCCGAGAACACGGATATAGGGGGTGCCCAGCTCCTTCGCAAGAGCGATGTATTCCTTCAGTTCCGCAATATTCTCTTCCTTCTTATCCGCAAAACGGAGCGCACAGCCGGAAGAGAGACAGCAAATCTCTAACTTCAGACGGCGAAGGGTGGACTTGGTTTCTGCAAGATTTTCGGGACGGAAGGGAGATGCGTGTACGGAGAAAATGTCCCCGCCCAGGCCTCTCATCTCAATGCCGTGGAATCCGAAGTCCTTGGCCATGGTGTAAATGTCTGTCCAGCTGAAATCAGGACAGCCTAATGTGGAAAACGATAATTTCATAAATACCTCCTTGTTCAGATCTATTCTGAACCGACACAATTTTTCTGGGAGAAGTATTTGGGGCTTTTGCTGAAAAGTATAAAAAAGGCCTTCATCTCCCGCAATCCTGCGAGAGACGAAAGCCGGAACTTCCGTGGTACCACTCTCATTCAGTGTATCGATCACCCGATACACCCTCTCCGGCACAACATGATGCCTTCTCCCCTGTAACGGTGGGCCTCCGTCCATATCTACTCTCGAATCCTTCAGAATCCGATTTCGGATGGCTGCTCCGGGGTGAGTCTGATCAACGGTCCGCAGTGCCTTTCACCAACCGGCACCTCTCTGTGTGGGACTGTCCTATCATGATCCCCGTCATCGCTTTTGTATATGTGAAAATTATAGCACACTTCCGCCCGTCCTGTCAATAGTGCAGAACAAACAAGATTGCTTTGATCATCTCACCAAAATGCAGATATTATTTCCAATGTTCCTCCGGTCCAACCGGATCGCCTTTCCGATCGTGTTTAATCCCCAATGCGGTCTGCCGATAGCTCAGCGGACTGGTTCCGGTAAACTTCTTGAAATTACGGTAAAAATAACTGGTATTATTAAAGCCCGTCATCTGTGCAATATCGTTAATGGGCAAATCGGTCTTTTCGAGATAAGAACGGGCAATAGCGATTCGCTTCTTCAGTACATATTCGATGGGACGCATCCCGATATGCTGCTTGAAGAGACGACAAAGGTACTGTTCGGAAAGTCCGCCTGCTGCCTCACAGAGCATCTCAAGGGAAATTTCCTCGCGGTAGTGTTCATTAATATAGTCGATCAGACGATTGATGATACGGTTGCTCTTCTCCGTCACCTCGGGAATCTCAGAAAGCTGTCTGTTATAATTAATGAGGAAACGGTAAAGTTCCGCAGATGCCCGCATACCGCCATACGCAGGGTCAAGGGTCAGAGCATTGTAAATATCCCGGAAAGCAGTCTCCAGATGATCGGGATGCTTATAGGCGGTAAAAATAAAGGGAGCATCAAAAAACATCATATCCCTCATACCGTCAAATCCGAAGTCAAAAGCTACCCAGTTTACAATCCACTCCCCCGCCTTGGGACGATAGTGATATTCCACACCTTTATTCAGAAAAAAACCTGTTTTTTCCGGAACCTCAATCGTCTTTCCGTCAACGGTAATCAATCCGCATCCTTTAACAGAACAAAGAATCTGCGGATACACCAACGACGGCCGTGCGACAGAATTCTGGACATACCCAAGTCCGATTCCTCTGACGAAAACGGGAAGCATTCCCTCGTCCTTCACTTCCGGATAATTTACAAGAACCATTTCTTCCTCCATAAAAGTCTGATCATACTTGTCTGACACCACTGCATGTTCATCCGCAGACAAGGCAAAATACCGCTGCCGCAAAATGACAAAGTAGATATAATGATATATCAAGAATAAGAAATATTTTATCAAAATATGTAACATTTCTGTGACCCATGTCATTTTTGGTGTCTCGCACAACAAACGCCTTCCGTATCACCGCACTACATGTGCAATGTGGCAACGCACTAAAGCGAAAAAGCGACACTTGCAGACCAAACCACCCGTTCTCCGCTCTCACACCGCAAAAAACATCACCGCATGACGAAACAGTTCACATCATGTTGCATCCGATTCGTACATAAGCACGGCGCGACCACAAACGCAAAGAAAAAACCATCCGGCTCCCCTCGATTCACCCCGCCGCCCGTATGTTAATTTTTCGTGAACAACCCCACCTTAAATTCAAATAGTACACTAAAGCGAATATTATCCATTGACATAAACAAGTATATTATATAAAATTAATGTGCAACACTTTTATGTGCTTTTTCGATGGCGTAAGCCCCTTTTGCAGCACGTTCTTCTGTGAAAATAACTGCAAAAAAGTCTTGCCAACCACGAAAAAACAGCAAAATTTCATTATTTTTTATGGAGGAAAGTATGAAGAAGACACTTTCTATCATTCTCTCTGCGCTGATGCTTGCAGGCATGGCTACTCTTGCATCCGCGTCCTTTGAGAAGGGCGTTGACTATCTGGTAATGTCCGAAGTTGACCCCGACAACTACGTTGCTTACGGCGACGGATACCCCGGATCCGGTGACTGGGATTGGCCCGAGTGCACAAGCGGTGAACTCCTGAAGGGTACCATCATCTCTTCCTTTGACCCCGAAACCGGCTACTACTGCTGGTACAAGGACGCAAACGGAAACTTCACCACAGTAGGTAATGCTTCCGCTGCATTCGACGGTGACACAGCAACCCTTTACGACCCCTTCACAGCCGGCCAGAAGGCATGGGCAGGTATGATCCTCGATCAGGCATACGAACTGACCGAAGCTCGTATCATGGTTCGCGGTAAGTACCTCGAAAGAATGTACAACTCTGCAATCCAGGGCTCTAACGACGGTGAAAACTGGGTTACAATCATCTTCTTCGCTCAGAACGCTGAAGCAGAAGACTACCACATTCTTACTCCCGCACCCCTTTCCGAAGACGAACATTCCGATTACTACGATGCAGGTTACGTTGACTACTCTACATACTGGGTTGGCTCCGGCTCTTACTCTATGTACAGATACATCAACATGGGCGGCAAGCACGGTGAAGCAGTTGAAATCGAGCTTTACGGTAACCCCGCTCCCGCTACCGAAGTAACAGAAGAGTACCTGGCTTCCAATTCCTTCTCCGCTGTTAACTTCTTCAACGGTTCCTATGAAACAACAGAATTCACATCCGTATCCGTAGACGGCTCTATCACCGGTACTGTTATCGGTGCGGGCGGCTTCTACAAGGATAACGCAGACTACGGCTACGAAAAGGCGTGGGACAACGATTCCACCACATTCTTCGACCCCTCTGCACAGGGCGTTGGCTACTGGACCGGTATCATGGTTGATGCTCCCGTTGCTCTGAAGGAAGTAAGAGTAATGCCCAGAGCAGAATGGCTCGACCGTACACAGGGCGGCCACGTTCAGGGTTCCAACGACGGTAAGACATGGACCACACTGGCATCCTTCACTGCTGAAGACTGCGCAACCGAACAGATGTGGATCAGAAAGGCCGTTAACACCACTAAGGAATTCACCATGTTCCGTTATGTAAACAACGGTGCAAAGCACGGTGACGTAGTTGACGTTGCTCTCTTCGCATACGACGGAACTCCCGCTGATATCCCCGAAAAGCCCGCTCCTGCTGAAACAGCAGCTCCCGAAACAACTGCTCCCGTTGAAACAGCAGCTCCTGAAACAACAGCACCCGAAACCACCGTTCCCGAAACAGCTGCTCCTTTTGTAGCTCCCGAAGGAACTGTAAACCTCGTAACTGTTGGTAAGGTTATCACAAGCTCCGCAAACGACGTAGCAGGCGCATTCGACGGCGACCTCACAACCGGTATCGCTCTCGGCGGTGCAGGCAAGGACGCATGGCTGGGTATCGAACTCGATCAGCCCGCAATCCTCGCAGTAGCAAGACTTGCAACCTATGACACCGACGGCGACGGCAAGACCGACAAGGTCCACAGACTCTTCAAGTCCGTAGTTGAAGGTTCCAACGACGGCGAAAACTGGGAATTCATCCTTCAGTTCGGTGACCTCTACGCAGAATTCGAAGAATTCGGTGCAGACGCTGATGAACTCGGCGTAAACTACTGGGCAGAAACAGCATTCGACGGCGAAACCGACGAAGACGACGATGCAACAGCACCCGCAGCATACAAGTACTACAGAGTATGGAACGATGACGACAACGACTTCTGGGGTGAAGTAGAATTCTGGGCAACTCTTGTAGAAGCTACTGAAACAACTGCTCCCGAAACAGAAGCTCCTGCTACTGAAGCTCCTGCTGAAACAGCTGCTCCCGAAACAGAGGCTCCTGCTGAAACAACAGCTCCTCAGACATTCGACTTCGGCGTAATTGCTGCTGCTGCTGCAGTTGTATCTGCTGCAGGTTACGCAATCGCAAGAAAGAGAAAGTAATCTGATTTAGCTCAAGCTAAAAAGTAAAATGAATTCGCCCCCTTCAGGAACCTCCTTTTCCTGCGGGGGGCGTTTTATTGATTCAATCCCCCGTACCAACAAACTCCATTCTCAAACATATCAAAAAGAGGCTGCCATATGAAACGATTCGCATCACTTATGCTTGCCTTGCTCTTTCTCCCCATTTATGCCCAATCCACATCAGCTTTTGAGAAAGGTAAGGACTACATTGTCATAGAGGAAGCTGTCCCGTCTGCCTATGTTGCCTTCGGGGATTCCTATCCCGGCTCTATAAAAGCAGGTTGGCCGGAATGCAAGACAGGGGAACTTCTCAAAGGGACTGTCATAAGCTACATCGACCAGAACGGCACCCATTGCACCAACGATCTTAACGCATCCTATGCCTTTGACGGAGATCCTGAAACCTATTTTGACAACTTCAGCCGTAACTCCTATGCAGCCTTGATCCTTGATCAAGCGTATGAGTTAACTGAAATTCGTGTCCATCCCTGCACCACAATGCCCGGCGATACCATGTTCGGCATGGCAATCCAGGGTTCCAACGACGGTGTCCATTGGGTTGATATCGTTCTGATGAATCAGGATTCCCACGGAAAAGAGTACCACATTTTCACTCCTCAAACCGTCACCGACCAGGACTATATTGATGCCGGTTATACAACGAAGAAGGACGAAAGCCAATTCTGGAGAGGTACCGGTGCGTATTCTATGTACCGATATATTAATCAAAGCGGTATTTACGACTCTATGATCGCCGAAATTGAGCTGTACGGTGTCCCCGGAGAAGGAAAAATCCTCACCGCACGAGAACTGGCAGCACTTCGCCCCACCCTTACCTCATACAAAGGAAATATCAATATCCGAAATGTCCACGTCACTCCTGAAAACGGAGCATTGTCCGGCACCGTAATCGGGGCAGGCGGAACATGGAACAAACTCTTCTATGAATACGCATTTGACAACAGCAACCGAACCGTCTATGACCCTGCTGAAAAAGGTCCGGAGTGCTGGGTTGGTCTTCTTCTGGACGAACCGGCCGTCATAACGGAAGTACGAGTCATGCCGGGACGTGGTGACCGATTAATGCGTACGGAAGGAGCCCATATTCAAGGGTCAAATGACGGTATTACCTGGACTTCCCTCACTTCATTTGCCGCCGAAGACTGCGTCGATGAGCAGGAATGGATTATCAAACCGGTCACTGATCCAAACTCATATCGGTATGTCCGTTATGTGAGCAGCGGTGTCCAGCACGGCGATGCAGCGGAACTTCTCTTCTTCGGAAAATCCATATCAGAGCTCCCGGCTGAGACATCGGCACCCGAGACATCGGCACCCGAAACAGAATCTTCCGAAATCACAAAAGAGGAGACAACAACTCCCGCCACAACGGCAGCAGAAACAGTCCACACGGAAACCGATTCCACCGAAATCGCATCTCCCGAGACCGCAGCTCCTTCCGAATCCCCCACGCCTCTCTCGCTGGACGCGCAAAAGTTTATCGGAGCTGCCGTGCTTACAGGATTGGCAGTAATATCCTCTGGCATCGGATATTTTATTGCCCAAAAAAAGCGAAAATCCGAAGATGAATGAACAAGAAAAAATAACCGATATATCCGTCAAGAATAACCCATAGTGATATCCTTGACAGCCAATAAAGGTGAGAACGGCAATCCATTGTGTGATCTCACAAAAACAATCAATAATTATTGTGCACATTCACCCAAACTTTTTTTGACAATTGTATTGAAAAAAAAATATATTTATGTTAAAATGGATGTGCATTAAATGCTATTATAGTGCTTGTAATGGCACAAAAAATTTTGGAGGAAAGTATGAAGAAGACTCTCGCAATGCTTCTCTCTGCGCTTGCAGTTGCCGGTATGGCTACCGCTGCTTCCGCATTTGAGGAAAACGCAGACTACATCAGCTACGGTGAAATCACAGCAGCAAATTACCCCGCATCTCATTCCGAAGGATGGCCCACATGCACAACAGGTCAGCTCCTGAAGGGTAAGATCATCGCAGGCGTTGTGGGCGAACAGGTTGCCCGTGACGGTCACACAGCAGATCTCGCATTCGACGGCGACCCCAGCACTTACTACGGCTCTTTTGAGCACAGCACACGTTCCTACGTTGGTATCGTTCTGGATCAGGCATACCAGCTGACCGAAATCCGTGCACGTATCGCGGACGACGTTCCCACCGATAACTTCCACGGTCTCAGCGTACAGGGTTCCAACGACGGTATCCATTGGGAAGACATCATCGACTTCCGTCAGGACGCTACCGGTAAGACCTACCACATCTTCACTCCCCAGACAGTAACCGAACAGTCCTACATCGACAACGGCTACGGCACAAGAACCGACGAGTCTCCTTTCTGGGTTGGCTCCGGCAACTCCTACAGCATTTACAGAGTATGGACACACGCTTGTGACCTCTCTCTCGCTGAAATCGAATTCTACGGCAATCCTGCTCCCGCAACCGTACTGGACGACGAAGCAGCTGCTGCTCTCATCGCAACCACCACATGGTTCCCCGGCAACATTAACGTAAGAAACGTAACCATCGAATCCATCGACGGTTCTCTCGTTGGTAAGGTTGTTGGTGCTGCAGGTTCCTGGAACAAGGCATTCTACGAAAACGCATTCGACGGCAACAACAAGAAGGCTTACGACCCCTCCTTCCGCGGTCCCGAAAACTGGGTTGGTCTGTGGCTTGACGAACCCCACGCGCTGAAGTCCTTCAAGGTAATGCCCAAGAGAGGTGCATACGCGAACCTGGAAGGCTGTCTCATTCAGGGTTCCATGGACGGTCGTACATGGGTAACACTCTGCCAGCTCACCGCTGAAGACGTTCCCACCAAGCAGGAATGGATCACCAAGGAAGTAAACGGCACAGAAGGCTACCTCTACTTCCGTTATGTAACAAATATCCGCAGCCACGGTGACATCGCAGACATCCTGTTCTTCGGTGAACCCGCTGCAGCTGCTGCAAATATCCCCGCAGCAGAAAAGTATCCCGTAGCTACCTATGAAAAGTTCCTCGGAACAATGGTTGACACCGGTATCACTTCCACATCCGTTGACGGTTCCATCACCGGTACCATCATGGGCTTCGGTGACATCTGGTTCCTCGACAAGGATGGCGAAGACGGTCTTGCTCTCGCATTCGACGGCGACCTTGCAACAAGCGTAGGCTTCGAAAAGCTCGGCCCCGGATATTTCGTTGGTCTGAAGCTGGATGCTCCTACCGTTATCACAGAAGCTAAGCTTTATCCCGAAGCAAGCAATGGTCTGAAGATCGTTTCCGGTGCACACCTCCAGGGTTCTGTTGACGGTATCAACTGGGTTGACCTGGCTGTATTCACCGACGCAGATATCCCCGCTGCTCAGGAATGGGTTGGCAAGGCTGTTACCGACACAACTGCTTACAACTACGTAAGATATGCTCCCTCTACTTATAGTGGAACAGCAATGTGCGAAGTTGCATTCATCGGCACAGCAGCTGCTGAGACTCCCGCTGAAACTGCTGCTCCCGCTGTAGATACTCCCGCAACCGACACACCCGTTGCTCCTCAGACCTTCGACGCAGGCGTAATCGCTGCTGTTGCTGCTGTAGTTTCCGCTGCAGGTTATGCAATTACAAAGAAGAGAAAGTAATTTGAATCGGTAATTCATTTACAAAGCAAGAGTCCCCTGTATGACAAAACCGTCATACAGGGGATTTTTCATAAATTGGATCTAATCAGGTAAAAAGCTCACAAAAAGCAAATAAATTTTTACAAAAACACCAAAAAACACTTGCAAAAGAAACAGCAATATGATACAATAACGATGAGTTGAATTTTAATTCATAAAATCATTGGAGGTATTCAAAATGAAAAAACTTTTCTCAGCACTTCTTGCAGCACTTATGCTTGCAGGCACAGCCGCAGCAGTATCTGCCTTTGAAGAAAATGCAGACTACAAGAGCTACGGCGAAATCACATCCGCAAATTATCCCGCATCCCCTTCCGAAGGTTGGCCCGCATGCACGTCCGGTCAGCTCCTGAAGGGCAACATCATCGCAGGTACTGTTGGCGATAAGGATTCCCGTGACGGTC
>JAZQUQ010000235.1:0-16044 GCA_045631365.1 Eubacteriales bacterium
TGTTATCAGGTCTTGTCTTCCTAAGACCGCTTGGCCTCCGACTTCACGACATGGTCTTCATCGATACCGCAGGCCGTCTTCACGTAGACGAAGTGCTGATGGATGAACTCAGTCAGATCAAGGAGATTGCAAACCCCACAGAAATCCTTCTGGTTGTGGATGCCATGACCGGTCAGGATGCAGTCAACGTAGCGGAAGCCTTCAACAATCAGTTGGATATCACAGGCGTTCTTCTTTCCAAGCTGGACGGTGATACAAGAGGCGGTGCGGCATTGTCCGTACGTTACGTTACAGGAAAGCCTATCAAGTTCACAGGTACCGGCGAAAAGTTAGACGCCATCGAGCCCTTCTACCCTGACAGAATGGCTTCCCGAATCCTCGGAATGGGCGACGTGCTGACCTTAATTGAAAAAGCACAGCAAAATTTCGATGAGAAGCAGGCACTTGAGCTTGAAAAGAAGATCAGAGCAAATACCTTTACCCTTACTGATTATCTCGAGCAGTTCAGACAGATCAAGAATATGGGCAGCATTGAGGAAATCATTGGCATGCTCCCCGGTGTAAAGCCCGGTGCGCTGAAGGATGCGCAGGTGGACCCCAAAATCATGGCTCGGACGGAGGCGATCATCCTCTCCATGACCGAGTATGAACGGGAACATCCCAACGTGATCAACGCATCCCGAAGAAAGAGAATTGCTCAAGGAAGCGGCACCAAGGTTGAGGATGTAAACAAGCTTCTCCGTCAGTATGAGCAGATGAACAAGATGATGAAGCAGTTTGCAGGCTCAATGATGGGTAAAAAAGGTAAAAATCGCATAAAATTTCCGTTCTAAACGGTGTTTTATAAATAAACAATTACATTATTTTATTTGGAGGAAAAAACAATGGCTACAAAGATAAGACTTAGAAGAATGGGTAAAAAGAAGGCTCCCTTCTATCGCATTATCGTTGCAGATTCCAGATCTCCCCGTGATGGCAGATTCATCGAAGAACTGGGCTACTACGATCCCATGACAAATCCCGCAACCGTTAAGCTGGAAGGCGAAAAGGTTGAAAAGTGGCTTGCTACAGGCGCTCAGCCCACAGAAACAGTAAAGTCTATTCTCGCAAAGAACGGTTTCATTAAGTAAGATGGACCATAACATCCCCGAAGTCGGTTATCGTGACCTTGATTTGAGATTGATTCTCGAAGACATGGCTCGTGCTATAGTCGAAAGTCCGGAGTCGGTTGAAGTTACCGAAGAGGTGAAAGAGGACGGTTCTATCGTTCTCACCCTCAAGGTGGCTGACGAAGATATGGGAATGATTATTGGAAAACACGGAAAAATCGCCCGTGCGCTCCGTACTGTTACAAAAGCAGCAGCTAAAATTGCAGATAAGAAGATAACCGTCGAAATCAGATAATCCTTATCTGCTGTAACAATCAAACAACAAGACTGGATCAGCGTTCACAAACGCAGGTGCAGTCATTTGTTTTTATGAGAAAAGCAGACTGAGGCTAAAAACCACAGTCTGCTTTTATTATTACAGGATAATATCGCTCTGTCTGCCTGCGTTCAGCTTGATGATTGCTTCTAAAAGCTCTACCACACGGTTGATCCGCAGTCCTCCTTTGAAGCCAACCTCGGGAAGGTTCACGTAGAGGCGGTCGTGAGCGTTGAATTTGGGGTTGTACATCTTCAGATAATTGTAGAGATACTTGTCGAGGGTGTTGTTGTATTCAACACTTCCCTCCTTCAGTCTTCCGTATCTCGCCTTGCCGAAGAGGATTTTGGCTTTTTCGTAATGTCCCTTGTTGATCAGATATCCCTTGCCGTAAAGCTCGGCGATTTTTCTCTCCTTCAGCTGTTCTGATGCTGTGGAATGGCTGCCTAAGCTCAGGAGATAGACGTCCGCGTTGTAGAGGATGGATTTGCTGAATTCTGCTGCGCTGTCCTTCTTGACGGAGGTGGATTCCCCCTTTGTATAAAAACCGATGACCTCGCTGAGGGATTCCATCAGCCCCATCTGAATTCTGCAGATGTCCTCCTCCGTGAAGATTCCGCAGCGAAGGGCTTCTTCCGCAAGAGAGGACGTATAGTTGGTGATGTCAATCCGTTCGGGATTCAGCTCATTGGCAGCTGTAAGGGAAAAATTCTCATTCATCCGCTTCATCCTCCTCTTCCGCTGTGTTGACTGCCTGTTCTTCTGCCAAGGTGTTTGCGAGAGCGTCCAAAAATTCATCAAAGGAGTCAAGCTCTGCGTCGATATCCTCGTCTTCGTCGTAATATTCGTCTTCCAGATACGCGTCGTCGTCGGAAGACCAAAGGGATTCATCGAATTCGCCGCGGAGTGCTTCCTCGGGGGTATCCCGTCGGGTGTCTCCCGTATAGGCGTCGTCCTGTCCGTACCATGCGGCGTAGTTCTCTCCGCTGTTGACCTTTCGGATGATTCGCTCCGCTTCCCTTCCGAGAAGAATTTCCATGCTGCCTCTGCAGTTCAGCTCGAAGCTTTTGAACAACTCGTCAAGGAGCGCGCCGTCGTTGATCTTATCGTTGGTTTCCGTCTTGATGTAGTAGAAGATTTCCGTGATCTCGTTGAGAATCCACGCGTAATCTTCCTCATTGACGTAACGGGATTTGCTGAAACGCTTGATAATTTCGGCGATGGCACCCACCCCGATTTCAATCCGCTCGTTGTCGGCAAGGGCGCGGCTTCTCGTTTCCGAAAGAACTACTGCATCCTCGGCAGAAAGCACAAGCCCGTATTCTCTGGAAAGCTCATTCAGCTCCAGAATCTCACGGCTGACGGATTGCGTTGTGTTCAGTGAAAAATTTTCAAAAGAAATAAGTCCGTTCATAAGTATGACCATCCCTTATTTTGACATTAATGGTGCCGAAAGAATATGTGATCTTGTGGTCAAAGCGGCTTTACTGCTTCCAGCATTTTGATTTTGACACCTTTTTCGGAGAAATTCCGTTCGTATTCCGTCATGATATTCTGAGCTGCACGGTCGGATGCGTGGAGATCAAAGGTGTGATATACCATATCAAGGACAGACGCCTGTACGGTTTCAAGAGAATACTCAAAGAGCCCGTCGTTGTCCGTCTTGAATACGAATTTACCGCCGGGGGCAAGAACACGGATGTATTCCTTCAAAAATGCGGGGGATGTCAGGCGTCGGTTTTCGTAACCCTTCTTCGGCCACGGGTCGCTGAAGTTGGCGTAAATTACCGCAACGCTGTTGTCGGGAAGATGTCCGAGGACGTTCATGGCGTCGTCAACGGTAAAACGGACGTTGCCCCTCATTTCCATGGGCATATCCCACGCCGCGCCGTCCTTGTAAATCTGACCGTCGGGTGCCTTCCAGCCGCCGTTGGGTGCCATATCCCCGAGATTGCGGGAACGGGCGTATTTTTCCGCCGCACAAACGGATACGTCGGCAATCTTTTCGATGGCGAGGTAGTTGTATTCCGTGTCTCTCAGAGAGAGGGCTGTGATGAAGTCTCCCTTTCCGCATCCGATTTCAAGGGCAAGGGGTTGGTCTTTTTCGTAGATTTTGTCAAGATTTGTCCACAATTCTCCCTCTCCGACGAAATAAAGGGAAGAAAGTGCTTGAACTCTTTCATTTCCGTGACGTTTTTTTCTCATTCTCATATTGATTATTGCTCCAAAATTTGATAAAATATAGTATGGTAGTATTATAGCATAAAATTGTTAAAAAAGCTACGGTTCTGTCCCAAATATTAAAGAGAGGTGAGAAATTAGGATGGAATTAAATATTTTCATAAAAGAACTTGAAAATTCCCTTGTGAAGCGCGGTATCAGTCCCGATGTCGCTGACAAGCATGTTCAAACACTTCGCAAGACTTTTACGGAAGATGATCTGAAGGAAATCCAAAGCATCCGCTCCACAGCGGAGATCGATGAGATTGCGGAAAGCATTGCTCAGCTCCTGAAGCGGAACAAGATTAAGGCACATTCTTCCCCGGCTGAGGAACAACCGAGTGCCGCTCAACCGAAGGCGGAACGGTCTGAGGGCGAGCCTGCAGCAGAAAGAAGCTATGCGGATCAAACCTCAGCAGAGAAAGCAGCGTCTGCTGAAAAAACTTCTGTGGAGCAAGCTCAGCCTCGTAGAGAGGCTTATGAAAAGAGAGAAAACATTCCGACCCGTCCTGTGAAAAAATCGAAGCCGCAGCCCCTTCCCTATGAATGGGAGGAAGAGGACGACTACGATTATGAAGAGGACGAAAAGGGTTCCGGAAAGGGCATGTATATTTTCTGGCTTGCCTTTCTTTTCACCCTTCCCATCACGGTTGCCTTGGGTGCAGCGTTCTTTGGTGCGTTTATCGGTGCGTTTGCAGCGCTGTCCGCTTTGATTGTGGGCTTGATTGCCGCTTTGATCGGACTGGTTGCTGTGGGGGCGGGAGTTTCCCTGGTAGGTATTATCTTCGGCGTTACGCAGCTCTTCAGCTTTGTGGCGGCGGGTGTTTATGAAATCGGACTTGGCGTTATGGTGATCGGTGTTGTCATGCTGGCAGGAATTCTGATCTATAATTTTGCTGTTCGTTTTCTTCCCTGGGTCATCCGCAAGGTGTGGGCGCTTCTCGTCTTTACCTGCGGAAAAATACGGGATTTGTTCGTTTATTTGAGAAGGGAGTGTTATAAACTGTGAGACCGACTTCTATTATATCGCTGGTAGTCTCTGTTCTTTTGATTATCGTGGGACTGACAACGTGTATTATCGCCCAAAATATGGCGAATGCAAACGGTGAGGCTCTTTTCTCCGAAATGAAGAGCGAGGGATACGTAAGCACCGTGGATCTCAGCGATGTGGATATTTCCAAAATCGAGTTGATTGTCACCGATGCGGAGATCAACATCTGCGGAACAAGTGAAACCTCCTATATCGAGTTCGTCAACTTCCGCGAGAATTACTATACCCTTGCCATTGCCAACAAGACCCTCAGCTTTGACGAAATACCCGATATGGTTTCCATGCTGAAATTTTGGGAAAACGGATTTTCCTTTAAGGGAATGCGTCATGTGTTCAATTTCAAAAAGGACACCGATTCTCAAAAGGCGATCAACGTTTACATCGGTTCCGATCTCAACATAAAGATTTTCAATATCTCTGCGGACAACTGTGTTCTCAAGCTTGACAAGCTTGCTTTAGGATCTGACTACAACCTTAACATCGAAAACGGCGAGCTCGAGGTGACTGCACTCAAGACTACCTCTGCATTCAAGGCGAACGGCAAGAACCTCAAAATCCACGCCGCTTCCCTTGCTGCAAACACGGTGGAAGTCGCAGCAGATTCTCTCCAAATGAAGGTGGATTCCTTCCGTGCAAACGGCAGCGCGAAGATTGAAGCTGCACTCGGAAGTATTGATCTTACCTCGGCGCAGGACATGAACCTGCTGAACCTTGATCTTGATACCGTAACAGGTACAGTGAGGGTCAACGGAACCAACGTGGGCACAAGCTTCCGTCAGTCCAACGGACAAAGTGCGGACCATGTGATTCAGATTATCACCGATTCCGCAGATATTTCCGTCCGTCAGGGCTCCATCGGCGGTGCGGCAGACCCCTTCGATGAAACTGTTCCCGAAACCTCTTCTCCCGAGGAAACCGAATAATTTAACAATAAACAACAAACGAAAGGATATTCCAATCATGAACTATACTTACAAGACAAAGGGCACCTGTGCTGCTTACATCAACTTTGAAATCAACGACGGCATTCTTACCAACGTTTCCTTCACAGGAGGCTGCAACGGCAATCTGAAGGCAATCTCCAAGCTGGTGGAAGGAAAGAAGGCAGAAGAAATCGCTGCCCTGCTGAAAGGAAATACCTGCGGCATGAAGAACACTTCCTGTGCCGATCAGCTTTCCACAGCCATCGAAAATGCGCTGAAAGAAGCGGAATAATACGGAACAACGTCTGAAAAAACAAAAATATGCTGCCGTACCAAGAAAAAATCAAGGTACGGCAGCTTTTTTATGCTTTATCGGTTGAGAAACCAGATTCCGAAATTGAGGTATCCCGCAAAGGCGACCCAAAGAGCGTATGGGATTTGAAGATAGGCAGCGGATGGCGAAACTTTGCGGTAGGACTGAATGGTTTTGATAATCAGATACAGGAGCGCAAGAAGCCACACAAACGAAACGAGAAACTGTCTCAGATTGAAAAAAATAATGCTCCACAGGAAGTTGAACACAAGACTCATGGAGTAGTATAAAAGCCCTTCGTCGGCTTTTCGTGGCATTGCTGCTCTGTTCTCCCATATTATAGCGGAACTTACCCCCATGAGAGCGTACAGGAGCGTCCAGACGATGGGAAACAGAAGAGAGGGTGGTGACAGCGGCGGAGTCTCAAGCTCGCTGTAAACCGTCATGTTGCCCATTGTGAGGAGGGACGACAGAATTCCAACTCCAAGGGGGATGGCGATGGCAATTACGTATGTTTTGATTCGTCCCTTTGTTTCTGCAGACATAAAAATACCTCCCGACCTGTGATTTCTTCACCAGTATAGTCGGGAGGTTTTGGTATTATGACCGTTTCGTGCGATTCTCCGGTTTGGTTTTCATTTTACGCATGATAAGGAGCAGGATTGTCATGGCACAAGGGAAAACGATTGCGGCAAGGAGTCCCGTTTTAATGGCTTGATTCTTTAAAATCGAGAGCTCCATTGTGCCTTGATTCAGTTCAATCGTAAGGTCGGATACCGCTCCTGTCACCCACGGGCCGACGGAGCAGCCGATGTCTCCTCCAAGCGCAAGGAGCCCGAACATCAGGGGTCCTGCATTATAGTTATACTTCATAGAAGTGTAGGACAGCATTCCTGGCCACAGGAGACTGACCCCAAGTCCGCAGAAAGCACATCCGAAGAGGGCGATTGCGGGGCTTTTTACAAATACCGTAACCAGATAGCATACAATGCTCAGGACAGAGCATCCGAGAAGGACAGCCCAAAGGTTGATCTTCTCTCCCTTAATGCCGTAAAACGTTCTTCCGAAGCTCATGAATACGGCAAAGAGGCAAGGACCCAGCAAATCCCCCAGAACCTTTGATACGCCAAGCCCCTGTTCGGCAAACAAGGATGCCCATTGTGCCATTGCCTGCTCGGCGGCTCCGCTGCAGATCATGAGGAAGAACGCCATGATAAACAGGGGGGATTTCAGAAAGTCCATGAGAGATCGGCTTTTCTGTTCTTGGGAAATGGGAATAAGGGGCACTCGGAGAAATCGGAAGAAGTTCACAAGTGGCAATATCGCCCACAGAAAGGGGATCACGCGCCACAGGTCTTCCCCTACAAGCTTCAAAACAAGAGTGGAGAGGAGGACAACAAGCATCTGCCCCCACGAGTAGAAGGAGTGGAGGAGGCTCATGCCGGAAGCCTTTGCTTCACCGGGGAGAGAATCCACAATGGGGCTGATTACAACTTCAATCAAACCGCCGCCGATGGAATAGAAGAATACGGATACAAGAATTCCCGTATACGGGTCCATCCAATGGGGCAAGATTCCGAGAAGAATAAGCCCGATCACGGAAAAAACATGGGCAGCGGCAGCACAGGCGCGGTATCCCACTTTGGGGAGAAGCTTCAGCATCAGAATATCAACGCCCAGCTGAATGGCAAAGGTGAACAGAACCAGACCGCCGATACGGGAATAGGAAATCCCGTAATCGGTCTGGAAAATAACGAAGAAGAGAGGGGCGAGATTCACGACGATGGCCTGGGTGATATAACCGAGGTAACACGCGAGAAGGGTTTTCTTATAATTTGGGGCCATGGTTTACCTCATTCACGAACGAAGATGAAGAAGAGCGTTTATTGAAAGTTTTCGGTTTTGGTATAGTGGATAATTTCGATATCGGTGAAATATGCGTTAAGAATTTCTTCCGCACTTTTTCCGAGAAGTGCAAGGTCATGCGCTCCCCATTGGCTCATACCGACACCGTGTCCCCATCCCTTTCCGACAATGATGAAGTTGTTCTCATTTTCAGCATATGCTGTTTTATAGGAAACTTCCTCTGTTTTTCGAGTTTCCGTAAAGGTTGATGCGGGAGCTGTGGTTTCGGCAGAGGCGGAGTCACTTGTTTCCAGGAACGCAGCGGCATTTTTATCGGACATCACAAACACGTCACGCTTGAGGTAGTTTATGGTACCTTCCCCTGTAAGAACGGTGATATTAGTCTTTTTCTCACCGTTTGTATCGGATTCTTCACGTTGGGCGGAAACATTTCCGTCTGCCGTCATAACATTGAACTGCAGAATGTCGGTATAACCGTAATCTTTATCGTAGGTTCGATTGGGAGTATCATCCGGTTCCGTTTCGGGATCGGAGGGCGTGGTTCCTCCTGTAAGGCTCGGTGTGGTTACAGTATACGTCACGCTTCCCTTTCCAATGACAAAATTGGAGCTTTTTACGTAAGGCGTGAGGGAGGTTCGTACCGTATCCGTATTGGTGATATAGATGGTGGTACCATAGATATCCGTTACGCCCAGTACCTTAATGTAGGTGGAGTTGTTGGCGTATTCCTTAATGAAAACGTCGGCAACAGCACCCGCAAGTGTGGTATATCCCGCCTGATGAAATCTGTTCAGGAGATCGGTAGGAGAGATTTCCGTGGTCCAGAAGGCATGGGCGTGGTTCATATAGTCCTCCCACGGCGTTGCCTTGGCTCTCAGATAGGGTGTGCTGAGTGCACCGCCCCACGCATCTTCGGCATCGACGGTGACCCCTCCTGTGCTGGAGGAGTAATAGGCGGTGACAATCTGTCCGTTGTAGGTGACAACCTGTCCCATGGTTTCACGGATGGCTTGGGTTACGTATTGATTGATTCTTCCCGCCCCTTGATATACCTGACAATGGACGGTGTTGCACAGATCAAAGTATTGGGAGCCGTGCTTGTTCAATTGAGTGAGCGTGAAGGAGCGGACGGCAATGGCAAACGCCTTTTGGGTTTCAATAGGCCATGTATTGGAGGTTTCATAAGGGAGAACCCCTGCGATATAGTCTTCAAGCCCGAGAATGTTGATGACGGAAACACCGTCTACGGAGCCGTTGTTGTATCTCTTGAAGGCAAAAACACCGTCGTAAACGGTTCCTGCGGGGGTTTTGATGTGGGTATTGCCTGCCCAGTCTGCTTTCGCTTCAAGCCCCAGCTCCGCCCATCCGCCGCAGTCGAATTCGAATTCGATCCGATCGGTATAGGGATTGATCAAAGATACTGCGGTTGCTGTGGGGTATGCCACGGTAACGGTGTGGCCGGGGAAAATCTGTCGGACTGTCTCAAGATGTGCCTGTGCCTGATCATAAGTTTCAAAGTTGCCCACGCGAAGAGCGTATCCTGTGTAGATGTACGCGGGAATTGCGTAATATCCGTACCAGGTTACCTCTTCCTTTTTGCTTTCGTAAAGCTGAGTAAAGCCTGCCCGGTCGTAAACGTCGCAGTGTACCTCGAGATGATAGCCGCCGATGTAGGTGTTCCCCGCCCCGTACGCCTGGTAATAGCTGGAGCCGTTTCGGTAAAGATTGGCATCGGCGGAGACCGAAATCGAGTTGGTATAAAGATCCCAGATGGGGGTGAAGTTCTTGTTTCCTGACAGCTCCTGCATTCCGACGGTATAGCCGTTTGTTACCGTTGTCTGATAACTGACCGTGATGTTGCTTCCGTACATCAATCCCACACTAACAGGAACATCCCCGCTGTCTTCCAGCGAGGATGTGTCAATGGTAGTATAACCGGTCGATTCTTCGGCGGATACCGCGCTTGCAAGCATCATAATTGTGTATGTAGCAGCACCGGCAACCATAAGAAACGCAAGAATCACAGCCATGATTCGTACTGCTCTTTTTTTGCGCTCTTCTCTTGAGAGCTTAGGTTTCATTGCCTTGTCCTTTGACAATTTTATATTCACCCCTTACCATAATAAATACAGATTGAGAATTTGCCATGATTCCTCGGCCGTCGCCGCGGGGAATCAAAAGCATATGATTTTTCACAAGGGACTGACCATGGTAGACCTCGTCTCCTGTGGTTATATCCGCAAGTCCCTGGGTGGGATCGGGTGCGATGCAGAAAGCCTCTCCTGCACGGAGCTGAATTTCACAAGCAGTAACTGCGTAAAGCGCATCACCCCAGGTTAACTCAACAACCTCAAACACGGCAGAAGAAGATTCTTGTTCCGCAGGTTCCGAATCAATGGATGGAGCTGCGGTTTCCGGTGTGGTTCCGGGTTGATTGGAGTTCTCCAATGCGGCAATCTTGTTTTCGAGGGACGCATTGACGCTTTCCAAGGAGGTTACTGTGTTTTTTAATGAAGAAACTTCATTATTCAGAGCAGCAACTTCACTTGTCAGCTGAGCGGCGGTAGATTCCAGTCCGGCTGTTTTTTCCGAATATTCCTTCTCGATCTCCGGCTTGAAAATCTTGGTCAGATAGCTGAGGGAAATCAGAGGATCCTCCGAGCTGTCATAGGATGCGGCAAACACCGTAACTCCAAGTGAAAGAGACACGGCAAGCGTGGCTGCTATGACGCGGAATTTCTTTTGATGGTTCATAAAATACCTCAATCCGCTGACGTAGTTGTTCCGTCCGGAGGTTGTCCGTGGTCGGATTCTTCGTCTGAGGGACAGGATTGCCCTCTTGCGGCAGAATTTAAATCACACAGACTATTATACGCCCTCTGCCGCAAAAAAGCAAGCAAAATATGTGTTTTATCTGCAGAATTTACGATTAATATATATATCATCCAATTATTTTTGCGTAAATTGTGCAGTATAACCATTATTCTTCGCCGAATGTGAGCTGTTCTCCGCCGGAAACAGATGCCAAAGTGATGCCTGTTGCGGGGATTTTGTTCTTTCTCAGCCGCTGATATGCGGTGGTTTTTTCGCCGTACAGCACCTCAGTGATCTTCACTCCCGCTTTCATATTGAAGAGTGTGACACCCTGAGAAGAACGTGTTGTCTTCTCGGAAATAAGGGAAGAATTGATCAGAATTCCCTTTCCGACGCTGTTCACAAGGACCAGATCCATGGGCTCGGATTCGTATATGACAGCCACGATGGGAGAGGTATCGGAGAAGGCACCGGTCAGCTTTTTACGGTTTGTTTTGGTCTCGTAGGCGGATGCGGGAACTCGTACACCCTTGCCGTTTTCAAAGATGAAGATGAAGTGATCCTTATCGTTGTATTGGCTGATTGCCTTCATCATCATGGGAGACTCACCGTCCTCAAAGCTCAGCTTGGCGGGGATAAAATCACCCAAAGCGGACGCTTTGCAGGTATCGAAATCGGAGATCTTCGCCTTATATGCCTGTGCGTGGTCGGTGAAGAAGATGACCTCCGCAATGTTTTCGCTTTCTTCGCTGTTTGCGATTTCGTCGCCGTCCTTCAGTCGCTGTTCGTCAGCACCGCGGAGGGACTGGTAGGTGATCTTCTTGAAATAACCTTCCTTGGTCAGCACAACGTAGACGGGATAATTCTCTACCGTATTAATAACAGGCGCTTCAATGATCTCATCAGCGTGAATGAGCTGTGTCTTGCGGGGCTTGGCGTATTTCTTCTTGATAACGGTAAGCTGCTTGATGATTACGTCCTTCACCTTGCCGTCGTCTGCAATGATTCCTTCAAGCTCTGCGATTTCCCGCTGCAGTTCTTCGATTTCTTTGATTCGTTCCACAATGTACTCACGGTTCAGATGACGGAGCTTGATATCGGCGATGTATTCCGCCTGAATCTCGTCCACACCGAAGCCTTCCATCAAACGAGGTACTACGTCGGCTTCCTTCTCCGTTTCGCGTACGATTCGGATCGCCTTGTCGATGTCGATGAGGATCTTGCCGAGACCGATCAGAAGATGGAGCTTGTCTTTTTTCTTGCCGAGATCATAGGTCAGCTCCCGTCTTACACATCCCATGCGGAAGCGGATCCATTCGTTGAGGATGCCGATGACACCCAGCTGTCGGGGCGTACCGTCGATGATGACGTTGAAATTACAGGAGAAATCGTCCTCCAGTGTTGTCATCTTGTAAAGTTTTGCCATAAGAAGATCGGGATCGGTTCCCTTCTTCACGTCAATGGTCAGACGGAAGCCTTCCAGACCGATTTCGTCACGGACGTCGGTGATTTCCTTCAGCTTTCCTTCTTTGATCAGGTCGGCAATCTTGTCCATGATGGTTTCGATGTTTGTAGAATACGGGATCTGCAGGACCTCGATACAGCCTGCACTTTGGTCGTAGGTGTATCTCGCCCGCATTCTGAATTTGCCGTGACCGTTGTTGTAAATTCCCTTCAGCTGTTCCCTGTTGTAGATGATATTTGCACCGGTGGAGAAATCGGGTGCCTTGATGAGATCGAGAATCTTTTCGACATCGGTTTTAGGGTTCTTCAGAAGAGCAATGGTACCGTCGCAAACTTCTCCCAGATTAAAGGAGCAGATGGTGGACTGCATACCGACCGCGATACCCATATTGGGAGATACGAGAATATTGGGGAAAGAGGTGGGCAGAAGGGTCGGCTCCTGCATGGTATTGTCGTAGTTGGGAACCATCTCCACCGCATTCTTATCCACACCGCTGAACAGCTCGGTGCAGAAGGAATCCAGCTTTACCTCCGTATAACGGGGAGCGGAAGGAACGGTGGTACGGCTGTAGTATTTACCGAACGTACCCTTGGAGTCAATAAAAGGATGAAGGAGAGCTTCGTGTCCCTTTGTAAGACGAACCATGGTGTCGTAGATGGCAGCATCGCCGTGAGGGTTCAGACGCATGGTCTGACCGACTACGTTGGTGCTTTTGGTTCTTGCTCCCGTCATCAGACCCATTTTGTACATGGTATAGAGGAGCTTTCGGTGGGAAGGCTTGAAACCGTCGATTTCGGGGATTGCTCTCGAAACGATGACGGTCATAACGTAGGGCATGTAGTTTTTCTCAATGGTGTCGGTAATAGGCTGGTTTTCGATCACAGCGTGCTGAATCATGCCCAAGGATTCATTTTTGGTTGATTTCTTTCTCGCCATTGAAACCTCTTTATATTTTTGTTATTTTTCCGCCTGCCGCGCGGATGATTCGGTTGTAGAATGCAAGATATTCGTCCGTTTTCGGGGGAAGCATTGCGTAAATGGCGGTGAGCTTTTTCTCGTCTGCCTCGCGGAGAAGCATGAAGAGCCGCTGTGACGCCTCGTGAACGCTGCTTCCGAGGGAGAGGAACACTCCGTCCCCCACACGGTCTTTCATATGGGAGGAGACCATGACGCCGTAGTTCCCTGCTGCGTTTTCCTTCACGTAGCGGAAGAAGTCGTCTTCTTCCCCATTGATCAGAATGACCTCTGCCTTGGGGGCGTAATGCTTGTACTTCATTCCCGGGGAGAGAGGCTTTTCTTTATCCGCAAGATTGGGATTGATCACCGATTCCGCTACGGATACGTTCTTGCATACCTCGGAAAGCATTTCTGCGGTAATTTCACCGGGACGCAGGATAATACAGTCGTCACCCTTCACGGAAACTACGGTGGATTCAAGACCGATGGAACAGCTTCCGCCGTCTACGATCATCTCGATCCGCCCGTCCATGTCACTTCTCACGTGTTCCCCGGTTGTGGGGGAAGGAATTCCCGAACGGTTTGCACTGGGGGCGGCGATGGGATGTCCCGACTCACGGATAATAGCCTGTGCCACGGGGTGTGCGGGACAGCGGATTGCCACCGTGTCCAGTCCTCCCGTTACACTTTGGGGGATACAATCCTTTTTAGGGAGAATCACAGTCAGAGGACCGGGCATAAACCGCTTGGCAAGGGCGTAAAAGGTGTCGTTTGTGTATGCGAATTTTTCCGCATCCGCGGGTTCGCTGATATGTACGATCAGCGGATTGTCGCTGGGTCTTCCCTTTGCCGCGAAAATCTTCTCTGCAGAGCCTGAGATCAGCGCACTTCCCGCCAAACCGTACACGGTTTCCGTCGGGATCGCGACCAATCCTCCAGTACGGATGATTTCTGCCGCTTTTTTGATTATTTGGGTATCCGTTTCCGTGTTCCCCGTCATTTTACAATATTCGGTAACCACAAAATCGCCTCTTTTTCCGTAGAATTCTTAGTCATTGTCCGTTTCGCCCTTGAGCCTTTCCGCTGCATCTGCCGTTGCCAGTGCGTCAATCATTCCCTCGATATCACCGTTGAGGAAGTTTTCGAGAGAGTAGATCGTGAAGCCGATTCTGTGGTCGGTTACACGGCCTTGGGGATAGTTGTAGGTGCGGATTCGTTCGCTTCGGTCGCCCGTTCCTACCTGTGAACGGCGTTCGCTCGCAATCTTGTCGTTCTGCTCCCTCGTTTTCATGTCGTAAAGCTTGGAACGAAGGAGCTTCATTGCCTTGTCTTTGTTCTTGTACTGGCTTCGTTCATCCTGACACTCGATGACGATGCCCGTGGGCTTGTGGATCAGACGGATGGCGGACTCGGTTTTGTTGACGTGCTGACCGCCCGCACCGCTTGATTTGATGGTTTCGATTTCAAGATCACTTTGATTGATCTCGATTTCCACATCCTCCGCTTCGGGAAGAACCGCAACGGTGGCAGTTGAGGTATGAATTCTGCCCGACGCCTCTGTTTCCGGCACGCGCTGTACACGGTGAACGCCGCTTTCGTACTTAAAACGGGAGTAAGCGCCCTCTCCATTGATCATGAAGGTGATTTCACGGAAACCGCCAAGCCCGGTCTCGTTGATGCTGATGGTCTCTGTTTTGAATCGCTTACCGTCGGCGTACATGGTGTACATTCGGTAAAGAACACCGGCAAACAAAGCTGCCTCGTCGCCCCCCGCACCCGCACGGATTTCCACAATGACGTTTTTGTCATCGTTTGGGTCTCGCGGAAGGAGAAGAACCTTTAGCTCTTCCTCCAGACGGGAGAGAAGCTCCTTACCGTTTTGGAATTCTTCCTGTGCCATCTCACGAAGTTCCGCATCGCTTTCGTTTTCGAGAATTTCCCATGCTTCCTCTACCGATTGTGCCATGGTTTTGTATTCACGGTACTTCTCGATGGTGGGAGCAAGGTTTTTTCTCTCCTTCATCAGCTTGGTGTAGCGTTCCATGTCCGCAATCACCTCGGGAGACAGCAGCTCCTCGTCGATTTTCTCAAAATGAAGCTCGGCTTCTCTCAGCTTGTCTAACATCGTTTACCTCGTGTAATATACAGCATACATCATTTTGTACCTGCATAAAAGTTTTTGAAAAGTAGGGGGTTAGGGGGGAGAGAAACTTTTCTCAAAAAGTTTCTTTCCCCCCTAAAAAATCACTTACAAAAAGCCGCAAAAGCCTTGTAGGTTTCGTAGAGGTCGGCTTTGGAGATTACTTCGAAGGGGGCATGCATGGAGAGAACGGGAACGCCGATATCGATGGTGGGGATGTTGTGGTTGGCGATGTACATCGCAACGGTACCTCCGCCGCCCTGGTCAACCTTACCAAGCTCTGCTGTCTGCCAGATGACGTTGTTATCGTCGAGAAGCTTTCTCACTTCAGCCATAACTTCAGCGGATGCGTCGTTTGTGTTTCCCTTACCTCTGGCTCCTGTGTATTTGGCAATGCCCACACCGCAATGGAGGTATGCGGAATTGCGCTTTTCGGAAACCTCGGGGTAGTTGGGGTCGAAAGCAACGGCAACGTCTGCGGAGAGGCAGAGGGAGTTGTGACGAACGGTGTTGGGATTGCCGCCCAGATTTACGGCGATTTCTTCAATGATATCCGCAAGGAGACGGCACTGCATACCGGTGATGCCGTTGCTGCCTGTTTCTTCCTTATCTGCAAGAGCAACGATCACGGTACGTGCGGAGTCTGCGTTATCGATAAGCGCGGTCAGCGCAGTATAGCCGCAGCATCTGTCGTCGTGACCGTATGCGCCGATGAGCCAGCGGTCAAGACCAACGTCCGCGGAATTCTGTGCGGGGATAATGCAAAGCTCCGCGCTCATGAAGTCCGCTTCGGTAATACCGTACTTTTCGTTGAGGATTGCCATAATGTTCAGCTTGATCTTCTGATCGGCTGGGGTCACGGTGCCGTCC
>JAZQUQ010000236.1:0-15863 GCA_045631365.1 Eubacteriales bacterium
AATCCGTCAGCAGAGAAATGACGTAAAGCAGCTTTACAACGATTGTAAGGATCTGGGCATCATCTACATCTGCGAATACAAGGACTATAAGCTTCCCGACAGCATTGACTACAGCGCAAACCCCCGTACATGGTGGGAAAACGGCAGATATCCTTGGCTCTTCAACACCTACGTTGAAAAGGTTGTCGGCTAATTTCAATTAACGCAAAACAGAGTATGGTTCATACGAATCATACTCTGTTTTTTGTATAAAGAAAAAGAGGAGAAAGACTTTTTGACCAAAAGTTTTTCTCCTCTTTTGGAAAATCAGGGATTATTGAACGGAAAGCTTAAGAACAGCGGGTGTCTGGGTAACCTTAACCGCAGGGATGGTAACGATTCCGTTCTCGTCGGCGGTAACGGTGCCGTTTTTGCCGTCGTATTCCCATGCAACGGATGCACCGGGGGCAAAGCTGCACTTCTGCAGTCTGCGGAGTGTAACGTCAGCGGTTGCATTTTCGGGGAAGGTCACGCGGGATTCCCATTCGGCGGAGGTCAGAAGACGGAGGGCAACGGATGCGGTGGTTTCGGTTTCCTCTACCTTGCCCCAGCGGAAGAAGCCGTTGACCTGTCCCGCGTCGTAGTGGGCGATGGTGCCGTCCTCGTTCCAGGGGGTGATATCGTCGGAATCGGCGTTGGTGAAGACGGGGTATGCTTCATCCTTGCGGACGGAGAAGATATCAAAGGAGTGAATGAGGTCGTTGACGGTGCTGATGTATTCGTGGTTGTTTGCGTGTCCGAACTTGCCCCAGAAGCCCATTACGGCGTACTTCTTTTCACGCATGCCCTTGTAGAGGACCTGATGTCCTGTGGACCATTCGTCGTCCTGTGCAGAGTAGTCCACGAGAATGGGGGGATCGGGAAGCTTGAAGCCTTCGGGAGCTTCGGTATCCAGACAGCAGCGGTCTGCAAAGTGGCGGACACCGGCAGGAACGTTGGCCTTGACAGCGGCAAAGAGGTCACCGCGGCACATGGCAATACCGAGGGAGCCGCTTCCGCCCATGGAGTTGCCCACGGCGTAAACACGGTTGCGGTCGATGGGGTAGTTGTCCATTACCCACTCGATGGTGGCAATGGCACGGTTTTCTACAGGCTGCTTGGCTGTTCCTTTGCGGTCTTCGCCGAGAACCTCAAGGGCAGAGTTTCCGCCCCACCACCAGTCCTTGTCCTCGTGCTGACGGCAGTCTAAATACAGGGCGTACATTCCCTTAGGTGTGTGGTAGATATCGTGGTTGTGGGGCTGCCAGGTGCAGGCGAGGGTGGAATATACGTCGTGGCCTGCGGAGTGGAAGACCACGCACAGGGGATACTGTTCCCCTTCTGCTTCCTCAGCGGGATGGAGAACAGCGAACGTGTCGATCTGCTCGGTGGTGTATCCCCATTCAGCAAGGGAAGGGGCATGGAAGAACTCCAACTTTCTCTCGGTCAGAATTCCGTTGGTCATAGGTGTGAATTTGCTGCTCATCGATACCTCCGTGGTGTGAATTATCCAGTTTTTTTATATGTATTTATGTTTTTGACGAGTCTTGATGCCGATCAGCCTTCGAAATGCACGTCTTCGCAGGTGTCTTCGGTCAGCATGTCGATGGAGTAGAGACCGATCCACTTGTTGTTGCGGATGTTTACGTTGCGGCTGTGGGTCAGGTTAATGAGGTGTTCGCCCGGATGCCACTTTTCGGAACAGGTGCTGCGGTAGATGATGTTGTCGGTAAAGGTCAGTCCGTCGGTGGAGAGGCAGTACAGCACGGGAGTATCGGGGGTGTCGAACACGTTGTGGTGAATGCGGATGTTCTTGTGGTAGGGCATCTTTACGTCGGGGGTGGGAATCACGGGGCAGATGCTGATGATACCCTCGCAGAACTGGTACATGGAGGAGAGGCAGGTGTCGGTGAAGGTGTTTCCGCTGATTTCCACGTCGTGGCACTCGCCGGATTCGTACCAGCCGTTGGAGTCACCCGCAACCAGAATGGCGGAGCCGGAGGACTGGAACAGGTTGTCAAGGATTCGGACGGGCTTGGGGGTGGAAACAAGAACACCTCTGGCACGGCAGCTTCCGAAACGGTTCTTGGTACACGTGAAAGCGGCGGTGTGGGTCAGGTTGTCGAGAGCAATGCCCGAAGGATCCAGATTGCGGATGGATTCGTCGATGTCTTCCTTGAAGGTAAGGAGGAAGTGCTCGTTGTCCTCCAGCTCATAGGAAGCGGCGGTGGCATAGGCGAACTGGTTCATCTTGCCTCGCTCGATGAAGGTGATCTCATCCCCCTCGTCAGCCCAATACTTGAAGGCACAAGCCTGAGGATGCATATAGCGGCAGCGAACAGTTCTTGCGTCCAGCCACTCTACGCCGGTAACGCAGCAGCTGTGTACGTTGATGGGGTCGTCCATGAGACCAACAAAGCTGCACTCGGTAATGGTAACGGTGCCGGAGCAGCAGGTGATGTGCATACCGTCGTCACGGCCGTTTGCCACCTTTCTTCCCGCCTCAATGTTGGGGAGGAAGTGAACTCTGCGGTAGGTCAGCTCTTCGCAGAACTGTGCCAGACAACCAAGACCGCCGCAGCTGTGTACGGTTACGTCTTCAATAGTGATGTTCTTGCACTTTTCGGTAAAAATACCTGCGTGCTGTCTTGCGTTGTGACGGAGAACGATCACGTTGCCCAGATTGGTGTCCTGATGATCCGCTTCAAAACGGTAAACGTCGTTGCCGAGGCATTCGAGAAGAACGCCGATGCCGAAATCGTCACCGCTGTCACGGCGGATGGTACGGGTTTCGCCGTCGTACTGAATCTGACCGCAGTTGAAGGGAGACCATTCGCCCGCACCGATGTCAAAGACGATGTTGTTGTTCTCCACACGGTGGGGGTAAACCTTGCTGTCGATGAAGAGGTCCATGGTGGTGTCGGTGAAACCGGTTACGATACCTTCGGAAACCAGAGGCTTTTCCCAGTCGATGATGAAATTCTTCATTTCCACGTTTTCGCAGAACAGCATGGTTACCGCCTGCATCTGACCGCCGTAGAGAAGACGGGTCTTCTTCTTACCCTCAGTTTTACCGAGAAGACGAACGTTGGTCATGTTTTCGAGAAGGATACCAAGCTTACGGATGGGAAGTACGTCGGTGTTGGAGAGACGGATATCGCGGAGAATTTTGGGAAGGAAGTAGTAATCTCCCGCCTCAAAAACGAATTCGGTGTCGGTGGGATACTTGCGGAACAGCTCGGCAAGCTCTAATGTACATTCGGAACCGGGCAGGATGCCGTGATCCTTCAGAATAATCTGATTCATATAAAATCTCCTCTCGGATAATAAAATTCGGATAATTGGATCGTCATCTGCAGAGGGAGGCGAACCTCAAACCTGCATACACCTCCATTGTACCATTTTTTTTGCACAATTGCAATGATATTTGAAGGTAATTTTCCTCTTTTCCGTAAAGTTTCGCGGGAAAGGGAAGAAAAATCGGGAGGGGAACAGGGAATCTTTCTCCATGGGTTGACAAGGGGATAGGATAAGTGGTAAAATAAAATAATATAATTATTAATGAAAAGGAATTTTCAATGAAAACCGAATCCAAAGGAACGTTCCTGCAGGGGGCGTTCATCCTCACCATCTCCACCGCACTCGTGAAGATTGCGGGACTCTTATTTACCATTCCCATTGCTAACCTTCTGGGCGGCACGGGTATGGGATATTTCTATACGGCGTATGATATTTACAACATGCTGGCGGTTCTTGCTTCCGCGGGACTTCCCGTTGCGGTTTCCCGTATGGTCAGCGAGACCCTGGTCAATGGCAACACGGACGAAGCGGATCGGATTTACAAAGTTTCCGTATCCATTTTTACTGCCATCGGTGCTGTTATTGCCGCTGTAATGTTCTTCGGCGCGGACTGGCTTGCGGGGCTTTTGGCGAATCCCAACGCGGCGCTGTCCATCCGAGTGCTGTCCTTTACCGCCTTTTTCTCCTTCATCATGTCGTCCATGAGAGGGTATTTCCAAGGGCATTCCAACATGATTTACACGGCAGTCTCCCAAGTTATTGAAGCGGTTTGCAAGCTGGCTCTCGGCTGTGCCCTTGCCTTTGTGCTGATCCGCACGGAGCTTTCCTATGTGGGCGGTTCTGCAGGTGCCATCCTCGGTGTATCCGTTGGTGCGGGTTTGGCTGTACTGTTCTTGTGGATCAATCTGCGGAAAATGCGCCGCGGCAGGGTTCCCACGGGTCTTGCCGTTCGTCCCGACCGTGCCATTGCGAAGGAGCTGTTCCGCATTGCCATTCCCGTATCGCTGGGTGCTTCTGTTATGAGTGTGGTGAACCTTATTGATACAGCGGTCATCATGCGCGTGCTGCAGAATGTTCTCGGTTATACGGAAGAGAACGCCAACTGGCTTTACGGTGTATTCGGCAATGCGAAGAAGATTTTCAATTTCCCCTCTGCGTTTATCGTACCCTTTACGGTGAGCATTCTCCCCGTTCTGACGGCGGCGGTGACGGAAAAGAACCGGGAAAAGATTGCGCTGAACATGACGAACTGCTTCAAGTTTGCGTTCATGGTATCCATGCCTGCGGGTATCGGTATTCTGGTGCTTTCCAACCCGATCATGAACATCATATATTTCAACACTCCCGATGAAGCCAATGCGGGAGCACCTCTCCTTGCGGTGTTCGGCATTGCGGTGATTCTCTACAGCGTGGTTTCCATCACCAACGCCATTCTGCAGGCGTTCGGTAAGGTGAATTATCCTTTGATCAGCCTTTGCATCGGTGCGGTGGTGAAGGTAGTGCTGAACGCGATTTTCGTGGGCATTGAATCCGTCAACATTATGGGTGCGCCTCTTGCCACCTGTGCCTGCTATGTGGTGATGATTGTGCTGAACTTCATCTTCATAGGAAAGTACATGACCAACCTTCGCGAGATCGGCATGAACACGCTGAAGACCCTTCTTGCATCCCTTGTGATGGGTGGTGCGGCGTACGGTTTGTATGCGGTGCTGTCGGGTGCGCTTGGTGTGAAGCTGGGCGGACTTTGTGCCATTGCCGTGGCGGGATGCGTGTATCTTGTGATGCTGTTTGTGTTCCGCGCGGTTACTGTGCGGGAGCTGAAGTCCCTTTTGAAAAAGGGATAAACGTCTTTGGGCTGGACCGTTGGGAGAATCGCACGGTCCGACTTGGATACCAAAATGGTTGTCGATTTTTTACAGATCGCCTTGGATACCAAATTACTTGTCGACTTTTTCTTTTTATTAAAAAAAGAAAAAGTCTCGGAAAAAGAAAAGTTAACTCAGAGAAGGGGGAACCCTTCTCCGAGACCTCAACCCCCATGGTTCCGTCGTCTTTGGACGACTACTGCAGTCGGAATTGCAAGAAATCCACCGAAACCGTATGCAGCCTAAATTATAACAAGATATAGGCTGCCGCGGGAGTGGAAGGGTGGAGGTTCGCTTGTTAAAATTAAGATAAACCAAAAATTAACCAAAAAAATAAGCTAAAAACCAAAACCCAACAAACAATACTCTCCCCTTATCCCATCGGCGGTTAGCCCGATATCAAGTTATAATTACGACAAAACACCGTGTCGGTACGATTGCTCTCCCCCGAAGCTGCAGTAGCAGTCCCAAGACTGCGGAACAACCGAGAGGAGGATATCTAAGGAGGAGATTCCTCTCCTCCTTAGATTGACTTTTCTTTTTGGCAAGACCTTTTTCTTTTTTCAACAAAAAGAAAAAGGTCGGAAATCCCTTACGTTCGCAATCGGTCTATAATAAAAACTAAAAATAGAAATAAAACAAAAGAAAGAAAGGACACACACCATGGAACTGAAGAAGAGAACCGAAATGTCCCCCGAATTCCAGTGGGACTGCAGCCACATTTTCCCCACCTACGAGGCTTGGGAAGCCGAACTGAACGCAATCGCAGCGGAAGTACCCGCCCTTGCGGCACTGAAGGGAACCCTCGGCACCTCTGCCGACTCCCTTGCCGATGCCCTCGATAAAATCCACGCCGTATCCCAGCGCGCGGAGCATGTGTCTGTTTATGCATTTCTCCACCACGCTGCCGACGGAAGCGAAACCAAGAATCAGGAAATGATGATGCGTGTTCAGCGCGTAGGCGTTGAAATGGGCAAAGCGGTAGCCTTCGTGGATCCCGAGCTTTTGGAGATTCCCGAGGAAACCCTTGCGGAATACCTGAAGAACGACCGCCTTGCCACCTATCGCCATATGATCGAAGACACCACCCGTCAGAGAGCGCATACCCTCGACGCAAAAAGCGAGGAGCTTCTCGCCAATGTGGGCAAGATCACCGGCACTCCCCGCGAAACCTACGATGCGCTGACCAACGTAGATATGGAGCTTCCCAAAATCACCGGGGAAGACGGCAAGGAAACCCAGCTCACAAGCGGAAACTTCGGTCTGTTCCGCGAATCCTCCAGCCGTGCGGTTCGTGAAGAAGCCTTCAACGCCATGTTCGGCACGTATAAGAAGTATATCAACACCTTCGCTGCACTCTACAGCGGAAGCGTGAAGAAGGACAATATGTCCGCCGATATCCGCGGCTACGAATCTGCCTGCCATGCGGCTCTGGGTGCAAACAATGTCCCCGTTGCGGTGTACGACGCCCTCGTTCAGGCGGTTCATGACGCCATTCCCTCTATGACCAAGTATCTGAACCTTCGCAAGGAAGCGATGGGGCTTGACAAGATCGACGTGTTCGACCTGTACACCCCCATGGTAGCGGAAGTGGATTATCCCGTGCCCTACGCAGACGGCTGTGCCCTCGTGAAGGCGGCAGTTGCTCCCCTCGGAGAGAAGTACGTCTCCCTCATCGAGCGTGCGTATAACGAAAAGTGGATCGACGTGTACGAGAACAAGGGTAAGACCTCCGGTGCGTTCTCCATCGGCGTCCACGGTGTGCATCCTTACGTTCTTCTGAACTATACCGATGCGCTGGACGATGCGTTCACCCTTGCTCATGAGCTGGGTCACGCCATGCACTCCTACCTGTCCTCCGAAAAGCAGGATTACGCCAACCACAGCTACCGCATTCTCGTTGCGGAAGTGGCTTCCACCTGTAATGAGGTTCTTCTGACCAAGTATCTTCTCTCCGTAGAGAAGGATAAGAAGCGCCGTGCGTATATTCTGAACCACTTCTTAGAAGGCTTCCGTACTACAGTGTTCCGCCAGACTTTGTTTGCGGAATTTGAACGGAAGGCACACGATATGGAAGCTGCCGGCATGCCCCTTACTGCCGATGCGCTGAACAATCTGTACGCATCTCTGGTGAAGGAATACTACGCCGGTGCGGATATGCAGGATGTTGTGTCCTACGAATGGGCGTATATCCCCCACTTCTACCGCGGATTCTATGTATACCAGTACGCAACCGGCTTCTCTTCCGCCGTTGCCATTGCTTCTCACATCCTCGAAACGGGCGACGCCTCCGGCTATCTGGAATTCCTCTCCTCCGGCGGCAGCGATTACCCCATCAACGAGCTGAAGCTGGCAGGCATCGACCTGACCTCTCCCGAAGTGGTCCGCAACGCTATGAAAATGTTCGACGAAACCATCGACGAGCTCCGCGCGTGTCTTGAGCTTTAAGTGTTTCTCTTCCCCCAAGCTCCCATCTCTTCAAAAACTTTTATATTGATACAAAATATAGTTTGTTATGAGGGGGATTTGTGATAATTCACAGTTCGCCGTGAATTATCCTGTGCATTTTGGTTAGCTGTACAAAGTTAAAATCGCTTCATCAATTTACTTGACTAAAGTGATAAAGTGTGGTATAATCTTCTCATGAACAAATATTACTCATGATAGGCGAAAGGTCAGGCTCTCCTTTGGGATGGGCCTGTACATAGGATATGACTGACACCATTCTGAAAAACGATGAAAAAGCTGTCTTTGAGCTGCGGTCTCTTTATGAAAACTTCGGTTACCGCAAGTACAAGATGAGCAAATTTGAGGAATACGACCTCTACGCAAGAAACAAGAGCTTCCTTCCCCAGTCCGACGGAAACATTATCACCTTCAATAACGTGGACGGAAGACTGCTGGCGCTGAAGCCCGATGTAACCCTTTCCATTGTGAAAAACGCAAAGGAAGGCCGTCAGGTGAAGGAGTACTATAACGAAAACGTGTACCGCATGGTGGATCACGAATACCGTGAGTTTATGCAGGTAGGGCTTGAGTGCATCGGAGACATTGATCTTTACTCCACCTGCGAGGTGCTGATGCTGGCGAAGAAGAGTCTCAGTACCATTAGCGCGGATTACATCCTCGACATTTCCCACGCTGCCTTTACACAGGGGCTGGTTGACAGCATCGATGCGCCCTACGACGTACGGAAGAAGCTTCTCGACTGCATTGCGGGAAAGAACGCCCACGATCTGTCCCGCATCTGCAAGGAAAGCGGTATTGCTCCCGAGGCGGAGGAGAGACTGTGCGGAGTTCTGAAGATTTACGGCTCCTTTGACACCGCTATTGAAGAAGCGAAGTCTCTCTGTGTCAACGACGCCATGACCGCAGCTATTGACGAGCTTTGCGAGATTTACGCGTTCCTCGTTTCCATCGGCGAAGGGGACAGAATCTGCCTTGACTTTACTTTGATCAACGATATGCGTTACTACAGCGGCATTACCTTCAAGGGATTCATTGAAGGGGTAGCGCAGTGCGTTCTCTCCGGCGGACGGTACGACAACCTTGCCGCACGAATGGGAAAGCATATGGGAGCCATCGGCTTTGCCATGTACATGAACTTCCTGGATCTGTATTTCGATAAGGGAAGCGATTATGATGTGGACATCCTCATTACATACGACGAAAAAGCGGACCCTGCCGCCCTTCTGAAGATGGTGAACACCCTTCGTGTGGGCGGACGGAGTGTGCGTGTGCAGAGTCGTGACGACGGAAGCATCCGAGGCCGCGAGCGTTTCTATTTCAGCGAAAGGGGACTTGAGACAGATGGAAAAGGTAATTAACATAGCGCTCCCCAAGGGACGTCTCGGCGAAAAGGCATACAAGATGCTGGAGGAGCTGGGTTACGGCTGCAAGGGTGTAACAGAAAACTCCCGCAAGCTGATTTTTGAAGAAGGAAACGTCCGTTATTTCTGGGTAAAGCCCTCCGACGTTGCCATCTATGTTGAGCGCGGTGCCGCAGACGTAGGCGTTGTGGGCAAGGATATTCTCCTCGAGTACGCCCCCGACGTGTACGAGATGGTAGACCTTGGCTTCGGTAAGTGCCGTATGTGCGTGGCAGGCATCAAGGGTGTTGTCCCCAATGCAGACAGAACCCTCCGCATCGCAACCAAGTTCGTAAATATCGCCAAGGATTACTACGCATCCCAGAGCCGCGAGATCGAGATCATCAAGCTGAACGGTTCCATTGAATTGGCCCCCATCCTCGGACTCTCCGACGTCATCGTGGATATCGTGGAAACCGGTACCACCCTTGTGGAAAACAACCTTGAAGTCAAGGAAGACATCGTGAACATCAGCGCGCGCTTTATCTCCAACAAAGCCGCCTACCGCTTCAAATCCGCCGAAATCGACGCCATGAGCGACAAGATACGTGACTGGCTGGAGAACAGAAAATAAATTTATCGGGGGGACCTTTTTGCAAAAAGGTTCCCCCCGAACCCCCCTCAAAAACCTTTAAACAGAGAGCAAATAGAGAAATCCGAGGCATAAAGAACGGCTTGAATTGCCTATATTCCCACAGATAATAATTATTTCCCATAGAATGGGGTCCGGGGACTGGTCCCCAGTGGGGTTTTAGGGGAGAATCCCCTAACGTATCCCCCCCATGAAGGAGTTTGAATATGATTAAGAAGTATATCAGCCGTGAGATTCCGGTCAGCGAGATACTGGCGCGTGAGGAAGCGGGAAAGAGCGGCGTAGAGGAGACGGTTTCCGCCATTATTGCCGACGTAAGAGCCAACGGTGACGAGGCACTCCGTCGTTATGCGGAGAAGTTTGACAAGGTTACGTTAGATTCTCTTGAAGTGACGGAGGCAGAGATTGAGGAAGCCTTTGCGGAAGCGGATCCCGAATTTATCGAGGTCATGCGTGAAGCGGCTGCCAATATTGAGGCATTCCATCGGAGACAGGTTCGTACCAATTTTGTCATCAACGACAAGGACGGCGTGGTTCTCGGACAGAAGGTGACCCCCATTGACAAGGTAGGCCTTTACGTTCCCGGCGGCACGGCGCCCCTTCCGTCCTCCGTTCTCATGAACTGCATTCCTGCGAAGATTGCGGGCGTGCCTAACATCGTAATGATGACACCTCCCGGAAAGGATGGCAAGGTCAATCCCGCCATTCTTGCGGCTGCAAAGATCGGCGGCGTGACCAAGATTTACAAATCCGGCGGTGCACAGGCCGTTGCGGCTCTGGCGTACGGTACCGAAACCGTTATGGCGGTGGATAAGATCGTAGGTCCCGGAAACGCCTTTGTTGCGGAAGCTAAGAAGCAGGTGTTCGGCAAGGTCAGCATTGACATGATCGCAGGGCCCAGCGAGATCCTCGTGATTGCAGACGGCACCTGCGATGCCCGTGTGGTTGCTGCGGACATGCTCTCTCAGGCAGAGCATGACCGAATGGCGTCTTCCATTCTGGTAACGGATTCCGAAGCTCTCGCCGATGCGGTAAGCGCAGAGCTGGAGCGTCAGATTCCTCTCCTTCCCAGAGCCGAGATCGCCCGTACCTCCATTGACAATAACGGTAAGATCATTATTACCGATTCCATTGACGAAGCCATCGAGATTTCCAACGAGATCGCACCCGAGCATCTGGAGGTGATGGTGGACGATCCCTTCAGCCTCCTCTCCAAGGTGAAGCACGCAGGCTCCATCTTCCTCGGCAAGAATTGCCCCGAAGCCCTGGGCGACTATTTCGCAGGTACCAACCACGTTCTCCCCACAAGCGGTACCGCCAAGTTCTCCAGCCCCCTTTCCGTGGACGATTACGTGAAGAAATCCTCCTTCATCTATTATACCAAGGAAGCCCTCGGCGAGGTCGCAGACAAAGTCCATCTCTTCGCCTCCAAAGAACAGCTGGGTGCCCACGCAGAAAGCGCTGTGGTGCGTTTTAAGTGAGTTTTTGTGGGGAGGACCTTTTTGCAAAAAGGTTCCTCCCCACGCCCCACCTCAAAAACCTTTAAACAATTGATGAAAAATATCGTTTGTGCAGATTGGGACAAACAAAATGTTTCTGCACCCATACATATTTCCCATAGAATGGGGTCTGGGGTCAATGACCCCAGTATGGGGGCTGAATTACGCAAGCGTAATTCCGGGGAGAAATCCCCCTTGCGTATCCCTCCCCCCAAGGAGTAGTTTATGAGTAAATTTATTGCATCGAAATTTGATGTGCTGGAGGCTTACACCCCCGGGGAGCAGCCTCAGGACAAGAAATACATTAAGCTGAACACCAACGAGTCGCCGTTTCCGCCGTCGCCCGCTGTGATCAGCGCTGTCAATTCTGCCGAGGTCAGTGATCTTCGGTTGTATTCCGACCCCCGCTGTATGAACACGAGACGTGCCATTGCAGAGGTTTTCGGCGTTGAAGCGGAGAACGTGATCGTGTCCAACGGTTCCGACGAGGTGTTGAATTTCCTGTTTATGGCTATGTGTCCGAGGGGTGCTGCCTTTGCGGATATTACCTACGGTTTTTACAAAGTATTCGGCGAGCTTCACGGGCTGGATTGCGACATTATCCCCCTGAAGGACGACTTCACCATTGATCCTGCCGACTACAAGGGGAACGAGAAGACGGTTTTCCTTGCCAATCCCAATGCGCCCACGGGTCTGACCCTGTCCATGGCGCAGATTGAGGCTTTGGTTGCGGAAAATCCAGACCGTTTGGTTGTCATTGACGAAGCGTACGTGGATTTCGGTGGGGAAAGCATGATTCCGCTCACTAAGAAGTACAAAAATCTTGTGGTGGTGGGGACATTCTCCAAATCCCGTTCTTTGGCGGGAGCCCGTCTCGGATTTGCTGTGGCAGACCGCGAGATTATTGACGACCTTGAGAAAATCCGCTATTCTACCAACCCCTACAATGTGAACCGTCTCACCCTTCTTGCGGGAGAGGCTGCCATCCGTGACGTGGAATACTTCAACAAGTGCAGAACTGCCGTGATGGAAGCGAGAGAATATACCAAAACCGAGCTTCGCAAGCGTGGCTTTACCGTAACCGACTCCTCCGCCAACTTCCTTTTCGCCAAACCGAACGGCATCAGCGGCAAGGATTATTACTTGAAGCTGAAGGATGCGGGGGTTCTGGTACGCCACTTTGGTTCTCCCCGTATTTCCGACTACGTCCGCATTACCGTCGGCACCATGGAGGACATGATGACCCTCCTTTCCGCTACGGACAAGATTCTTGCTGAATGAAAGAGGTAGGATTATGAGCAATCGATATACCGAAATTACCCGAGAAACGGCGGAGACCCAAATCAGCCTGACCCTTGCCATCGACGGCACGGGAGAGGGTGTCATCGACACGGGCTGCGGCTTTCTCGATCATATGCTGGTGCTTTTCAAGAAGCACGGCAGATTTGATCTGACCGTCCGCTGCAAGGGTGACGTTGCGGTGGACTATCACCACACCGCCGAGGATATCGGCATTGTGCTTGGCACGGCGTTCTCCCAATGCCTCGGTGAAATGCGTGGAATCAAGCGCTACGGCGACCGCCTTCTCCCCATGGACGAGGCGTTGATTCTTGCGGCAGTGGATATTTCCGGCAGACCTCATCTGGAGTATGGGCTGAGTATCCCCACGGAAAAGGTGGGCGATTTTGACACAGAGTTGGTAAAGGAATTCTGGCTGGCGTTCGTCCGCAGCGCAAAAATGACCCTCCACCTCAGACAGATGGCGGGAGAGAACTCCCATCACATCATTGAGGGTGCGTTCAAGGCGGCAGCGAGAGCGATCGGTGAGGCTTGTTCCATCGACGAGCGTTTTGCGGCAGAGATTCCCTCTACCAAGGGCGTGCTGTAAGCCATTCTTTTAGGAGTTATATACTTATGATAGCAATTGTTGACTACGGCGTGGGGAATATTTTCTCCCTGTGCAGTTCCTTTAAATACATTGGCGCGGATGCCAAGCTGACCTCGGACATTGACGAGATCCGCCGTGCGGACAAGATTCTGCTCCCCGGTGTGGGTGCCTTCTCCGATGCGGCAAAGAAGCTCCGCGACTGCGGCATGTGGGACGTGCTTCTTGACGAAGCAGGGAAGGGAAAGCCCCTGTTCGGAATTTGTCTCGGCATGCAGATGCTGTTTGAGAAGAGCTTTGAATACGGTGAGCACCGTGGGCTTGGTTTGATCCCCGGTGAGGTTGTGCCCATCGCTCCCGTGGTACCCAAGGATTACAAGATTCCCCACATTGGCTGGAATGCGCTCCACTTTAACGGGGTGAGCAATCCTTTGTTTAAGTATGTGAACGAAGGGGATTGTGTGTATTTTGTGCACTCCTACTATGCGTCGGGGTGTGCGGAATCCACCATTGCCACCTGCGAATACGGTGCGGAGCTGACGGCTGCCGTTTGCCGCGGGAACGTGATGGGGACTCAGTTCCATCCTGAAAAAAGCGGCGAGGTGGGGTTGAATATCCTTCGCGCGTTTGTGGAGATGTGAGCTTTTGTCGGATATCAGGTGATATTACACAGCTCGATTGTAATACGAATTGTTTCCCGCTTTTTCTTTTGAGTGATCAAAAGAAAAAGCTTGGCAAGAAAGAAAAGATCACTCAGAGAAGGGGGAACGCCCCCTTCTCCGAGACCTCTACCCCTGATGTTCCGCAGTCTTTGGACTGCTGCTGAAGTTGAAACTTCAAGAAATCGAATCGACACCATATGCAGCCTGAATTACAACTTGATATAGGCTGCCGCGGTGGGGGAAGGGTAGAGGCATTTGGCGTGGGGTAAGAAAATCGGTAGGATTGACTTTATTTCAACAATCATAACTTCCCCCTACTTTTCGGCGGTTAGCCCTATATCAAGTTGTAACAACGACAAAATACCGTGTCGGTACGAGTGCTCTATTATCAAACTGCAGTAGCCGTCTGAAGACGGCGGAAAATGAGAGGTGGATATTTAAGGAGGAGATTCCTCTCCTCCTTAAATCGAATTTTCTTTTTGGCAAGACCTTTTTCTTTTGGCGAATCAAAAGAAAAAGGTCGGAAATCCTTTATGTTCTCCACAAATCAACAATAAAAACTGAAAATCTGGAAAAATACAAAAAAGAAGGAAAACCTATGAATATATTTCCTGCAATAGACCTCATCGGCGGAAAGGCTGTCCGCCTTTTCAAGGGTGACTACGACCAAAAAACCGTGTACTCCGACGATCCCGCAGGGGTTGCCAAGGGATTTCGTGAGGCGGGGGCGGAATACCTCCACCTTGTGGACCTGGACGGTGCCAAAAGCGGCAAAGCGGAAAACCTCGACCTCATCGCCCGCATCATCCGTGAAAGCGGACTCAAGGTAGAGGTGGGCGGCGGTATCCGTACGGAGGAAACCGTGGCACAGTACATGGAAATCGGCGTTCTCCGCGTGATTCTCGGCACGGCGGCGGTGACAAACCGACCCTTCCTCGAAGAAATGCTCCGTAAGTACGGCGACAAAATCGCAGTGGGGGTGGATATCAAGGACGGCATGGTGGCAACCCACGGCTGGATGAACACAAGCGGCATCGACTGCTTCGATTTCATGGCAGACCTTGAAAAGCTGGGCGTGAAGACTGTGATCTGCACCGATATTTCCAAGGACGGCGCCATGGCGGGCACCAATCTGGAGCTGTACCGTAAGCTCACCGAGCAGTTCAACATCGACATTGTGGCATCGGGCGGTGTCAGCTCCATGGACGACGTGAATGCTCTCTGCGAGATGAACATCTACGGTGCAATCCTCGGCAAAGCCATCTATGTTGGCGGAATCGACCTTGCGGAAGCGGTTGCTGCAGCAAAAAATGCCGCTTCAAAATAAACCCAAACGAGGTTACGGATTATGATAACAAAGCGAATTATTCCCTGTCTTGACGTAAAGGACGGCCGTGTGGTCAAGGGTGTCAACTTCCTTGGCCTGGCGGACGTTTCCTCCCCCGTCAAGCTGGCAAAGTTCTATAGCGATAACGGTGCGGACGAGCTGGTGTTTTACGACATCACCGCTTCCTTTGAGGGACGTGCGCTGTTCAGCGATATCCTCAAGGAGGTTGCAAGTACCATCTATATTCCCTTGACCGTGGGCGGCGGCATCAACACCATCGACGACTTCGACCGTGTGCTGAAATGCGGGGCGGACAAGGTGAGTGTCAATTCCGGTGCCATCCGCCATCCCGACCTGGTTCGTGAGGCCGCCCAGCGCTACGGCGCCCAGTGCGTGGTGCTGTCGGTGGACGTGAAGATGGTGGACGGCGTGTGGGGTGTATTCGCCAAGGGCGGTCGTGAGAACACCGGCATGGAAGCTATCGAGTGGATTCGCCGCTGTGCGGAAAACGGTGCCGGCGAGATCGTAGTCAACTCCATCGACACCGATGGTGTGAAAAACGGCTTTGATATGCCGCTGCTCAAAGCCGTCTGCGACGTGGTGAGTGTCCCGGTCATCGCCAGCGGCGGTGCGGGCAACATCGACCATTTCCTGACCCTGTTTAATACCCTGCCCGGTGTGGATGCCGGCCTGGCGGCCTCTATCTTCCACTTCGGCGAGGTGTCCATCCGCGACCTGAAGCGGCAGATGGCCGCCGCAGGCATCCCCACGAGATTGTAATAGGAGGTTTTTACCGATGATTGACGTGAATACTTTAAAATTTGACGAAAAAGGTCAAGTCGGATC
>JAZQUQ010000237.1:0-7309 GCA_045631365.1 Eubacteriales bacterium
ACTCAGTGGCTGGCGGTTCACTTCGCACCCGTTGGAATCCGTGTCAACGCTATCGCACCCGGCTTCTTCCTCACCGAGCAGAACCGCACTCTTCTGACCAATCCCGACGGTTCTCTCACCCCCAGAAGTGACAAGATTCTCTCTCACACCCCCATGAAGCGCTTCGGTACTCCCGAGGATCTGGACGGTGTTCTTCTGTGGCTGGCGGACGACAAGTTCTCCGCTTTCGTTGACGGCGTTGTTGTTCCCGTTGACGGCGGTTTTGCTGCATACAGCGGCGTTTGATTTCCCCATCAGCTTACCCCTATCTTTGGAAAGGTACGGTAAAAACATGAAAAGAATTCTCTCCCTCCTCTTTTTGCTGGTCATTACGCTGGCATCGGTAATCCTGTGCGGATGCTCCAAGGAGAACACGGAAAAAGAGCTTCTGATGCTCCAGCCCTCCTACGTGGGGGATATGGTGACCGACCCCAATTACGCCTTCAAGAAAGAGGACTTCAAGGTGTACGCCCTTTACGACGACAGCACCGAAGAGATCTCCGACTTCACTTTCGAGGTTGTCGAACAGAACGATTCCTTCTTCACCATCCTGTTCCGTTGGAACGGCTATGAGGAAGAATACCTTGTTTCCCTCAAGACTACTGCAAACGAGTAAGGAATTTCTCCTTACGCGATCCAATCAAATAAAATTCGGGGGTTCCGTTTTTAGGCGGACACCCCCGTTTTTTGTTTATTCGTTTTTCGTCTTAATCGAGATAATAAATCACAACGTCATTCAAAGTCGGATTTGCGGCAAATGCTTCCATCAAGGGGCTGTCTGCGGGAATCCACAGGAGGATATCGTATCCCTCAACCGTACCCGTATCTTCCACGGTTCGGGGACCGAAATCGTATGCCCCGCTCTTGACGTACAGTTTGGTGCCGAGAGGAAGATTGCCGAGGTTGGCAGCCACTGTCTTCTCACTTGCATCGTGTCCCAGCCATGTAGGACCTTCCAGACGGTATGCAGATGCGGAAACCACTCGCATATAGCTGTAGGTGTAGGTCTTTCCGTCTGCACCCACCAGCTCACCGCCCACACCGATCTCTGTAATCTCGGGAACAGGCTCCTTCGTCACGTTCGCCTCTGCGGTGGTGCGGCCGACCTCCGTTCCGTTGACGATTTCCACACGGTAGCTGACGGTTACCACACCGTCCTCACCCGCTTGAACCATCTTTGTCTCCCCACGGGGAATGGTCTGAACCTCTCTTGTCTCCGCGGTAAAGGGCATGGGCTCGTTTACCTCTTCCACACGATATTCCACGTGATCGATAACAACGGTCATGTCCCCTTCAATCACCGTATCTACAGGAATGGCGGGACGGTCGTTTTCGGTCAGCGTAATTCCCACCGCCTCAAGGAATTGGGCAACGGTCACGGATTCGGTAGTCTCCGTCACAGGCTCACGGCCGTATCCTTCCACCCGAACGGTATAGATCTGGGGCTCTGCGTCCACAGGTGCCGTCTCAGCGGGAGCGGTCTCGTTCCATTCGGTTTCCGCCGATGCGGTTTCCACAACGTCCGTCTCATCATTCTGCGTTTCCGCTGCCTTTGTTTCTGCAGCATCCGTTTCAGCCGCATCTGTTTCCACGGGATTCACGGGACGGCTGACCGAACCGATCCGATACATTCCGAATCCGGCTGCGGAAATCACGAGGAGAAACAGCACCAGAAGAAGGATCCCTCGGACGGGCACCTTCCCTTTCTTCCATGCTGCGGGAAGAAGGGCGGATTTCTTTTTCTGAGCGGGTTCGGTCTTCTTCTGCCCTTCTTTTGCGGCAGACTTTTTTTCTTTTTTGATCTTCTCTGTTTTCGGGGCGATACTCTTCAAGGGCTTTTTTTCCACAGGGTCGTTCTGCGGTTCCGACTTTTTCGGTTGGATCTCCGCTGTCCCCTTTCCTTCGTCAGGACGGATTCGGAGGGGGGCGGCTGTTGTATCGGTGGAATGCCGCTGTCCCGTAATTCTTCCTTCATATACCTTCCGTTCGGTCGGGGCAAGAATCTCCTCGGAATTCACGGACGGACGGGCTCTCTTGTTCTCTTCACACTCCGCCAGCTTCTCTTCCGTAACGGCAGGGCGGCTTCTCTGCGGCAGCTCTCCCTCGGGCAGCACAAGGGGGAACTTTCTCCCATGTCCTGTGGTTTCGGGCAGCTGCTCTTTGATTTCATCGGGCGTATTTTTGTTATCCAAAGCATTTCCTTTCCGCCGTTCCCACGGCTCTCGTCTTTTGTATGTACAAGCGGTTTAAAATTGTCGTAAAAAGCGATGTATTGATTGTTCGGCGGAAAAAACATATCGACAAATGCCGAATCCGTTTTCCCCGCAATCGAATTATACCATAGTTTCGGGAAATAATCAATACGTAAAATTCACCGCAATCTCCTGAAGAGAAAAAACTTGGCAATCCGCTGCCTAACAAACAACAATCCCCCCGTGCGTCAGCTCCGAGGGGATAGGATATTCCGTATTTCGTTAATGCATGCTCAAGCTTCGGATTCGGTCTTCAGCTCGGCAAGACACTTGCGGCAAATTTTCTTCTCTTTGTAGGTCACAACGTCGTCCGCGTCCCCGCAGAAAATGCAGGAGGGCTCGTATTTCTTTAAAATCACACGATCCTTTTCCACAAAGATTTCAACACCGTCTCCGGGAGACAGCTCCAGTCTTTTTCTCGTTTCAATGGGAAGAACAATTCTTCCAAGTTCATCCACTTTTCTTACCGTTCCCAATGCCTTCATTGCACACCCTCCGTTTTCACCAAATCCCGTTTTGCTTTCTGACTGCCTAAGAATCAATGGAAAATCTACCGTTTCTGCCTGTTTTCGTCAAATTTCCTTTTTTCTTGATTCTTTACCTTATTTTACCATAAAATCAAACTCCTGTCAATACAACTTTTGCAATTTCCGCCTAATTTTACAGAGTTTCCCCATCTTATTCATTATTCGGTAATAATTCGATATCCCCATCCCTTTTTCGACAGAGTTTCTTCAAAAGACAATTGTCGAAAAACGGCAAAAGCCTCCCTCTCCGGATCCCTGCTGTTTCCATGATTGCTGCATAAACCCTCCGCCGCGGGTCAACAATAGACCAAATAACGGGTGAATGCCCAAAAAACGTCGGAGGCAGCATGATCAAAGGATGTCAGCGAAACATTTATCACGTAAAGACCGCAAACAGTTCTTTCTTTGAGGAGGTCTATTTTGTTCTGAGAAAAAAGGTTTCTTCCGAATATATGCCGGGACTCCGCCATATAAATGACAGCGAAATGGCAGACGAAGCGGATCGGATTATCGCCGAAATGTGCAGAGGGTGTGCCGGCAAGAAAAACACAGGTCGTTTGAGAATCAGCAGAGGAGGTGCCTTCGTGCTGGGTGCCGTTTCCTCCTCTGCCGTAATCGGAACCCTTACCCTCCTCCTTGTCTATCTGTAAAATTCCGAAAAAAAGTTCTTCGATACAAGATGTTTACAAACGGACACTTGACCTCCTGCCTTTTGGCGTAGTATAATGTTAGGTGGAGTAATATTGCACGGTGTTACAATCGTTTTACAGAAATTCCGTTTATTTCTGTAATTCACGGAGACGGGTTCCGCCCTTCCGTGAAAGCATATTTTTATTATTTCATAGTCAGAGACATGGTCGACACGGAGTTCCGCCGCCTTCGGAATCATCTGTGTCGGAACAATTCCCTTTGTCTCTGCGATCTGCCCTGCGTGAGGAAAACCTTCACGCTTCTTTGGTGTGCCTGTATTTTTTCACACCGTTTTACTGAACGAACTGACACGATTTATGAAGAAAGGATTTTATATGGCAAAAAAACAAGACAGCAAAGTAAAGGTCATGATGCTCGGAGGTCTCCATGAGATCGGCAAGAACATCGCCGTCATTGAGTACGAAAACGACATGATCATCATCGACTGCGGACTTGCTTTCCCCGACGAAGATATGCTGGGAATTGACCTTGTCATTCCCGATTTTACCTATCTTGAAAAGAACGCTTCCAGAATCAAGGGTATTCTGCTGACTCACGGTCATGAGGACCATATCGGCGGTCTTCCCTATCTTCTGAAGCAGGTCAACGTACCCGTCTACGGAACACGTCTTACCCTCGGTATTCTCGAAAACAAGCTGGCGGAGCACAAGATTCTGAATTCCGTCAAGCTGAACACCGTGGAAGCGGGAACCGTTCTGAAGCTGGGTGCGTTCAAGTGCGAATTCATCCGCGCCAACCACTCCATTGCAGATGCATGCATGATCGCCATCCGCACTCCCGTGGGTACCATCCTGCATACCGGCGACTTCAAGCTGGATGTTTCCCCCATCGGCGGCGAAATGATGGACCTGACCCGCATCGGCGAATACGGAAAGGAAGGAATTCTCCTTCTCATGTGCGAAAGCACCAACGTAGACAATCCGGGCTTTACCCCCTCCGAAAAGAAGGTGGGATACGCCCTTGACCACATCTTTATGACCAACCCCGACAAACGAGTCATTATCGCCACCTTCTCCTCCAACGTCCACCGCGTACAGCAGATCATCAACGCCAGCGCAAAGTTCGGCAGAAAGGTGGCAATCACAGGAAGAAGTATGCTGAACGTGGTCAGTGCCGCCGTACAGTTGGGATACATGGACGTCCCGCAGGGCGTGCTCATCGATATCAGCGAAATCGGCAGATATCCCCTTGAGATGATTACCATCGTTACCACAGGCTCGCAGGGTGAACCTATGTCTGCTCTCCACCGCATGGCATTTGCAGACCATTCTCAGGTTGCCCTGACCCCCAACGATCTGGTGGTACTCTCTTCCCACGCCATCCCCGGCAACGAAAAGCTGGTTGGTCGTATCATCAACGAAATGTACAAAAAGGGCGTCAACGTTTACCACGACGAAGCGGTGGTTCACGTTTCCGGTCACGCTTGTCAGGAAGAACTGAAGCTGATCCACGCGCTGACCAAGCCGAAATTCTTCATGCCCATCCACGGGGAGTATCATCACCTCATGCAGCACAAGGAGCTGGCGGAATTCATGGGAATGAAGGCGGAAAACATTTTCGTCTGCGATATCGGACAGGTGCTGGAGCTTGACAAGAACTCCTGTAAGAAGGCAGGAACCGTTCCCGCCGGCAGAATGCTGGTTGACGGCTACGGTGTAGGCGACGTGGGAAACATCGTCCTCCGCGACCGACGTCATCTCTCTCAGGACGGTCTGATCGTGGTGGTTGCCACCGTGGATATCGCGGAAGCCTCCATTATCTCCGGTCCCGATATCATCTCCCGCGGCTTTGTTTACGTGAGAGAAAGCGAAGAGCTGATGGACGAAGTGCGTGAAATCGTCCGCACCGTACTTACGGACACCCTTGACAGCGGCATTACCGAATGGACTCAGATGAAGGCAAACGTGAAGGATGCTCTGTCCAAGTATCTGTATCAGAAGACCAAGCGGAAGCCTATGATTCTTCCCGTTATTATGAACGTATAATTTTTGAGGTTTTAAATATGGTAAAGCATATTATTTTATGGAAGCTGAAGTCGGAATTCACCGCAGAAGAAAAAACTGCGGCAAAGGCGGAAGCGAAGAAGAGACTGGAATCCCTCAACGGAAAGATTGACGGCATGCTCTCCCTCCGTGTGGAGACGGAAGGTCTTTCCTCCTCCAATGCGGATATGATGCTGGACAGCGAATTCACCACCGAGGAAGCGCTGGCAGGCTATCAGTCCAATCCCTTGCATCTGGAAGCGGCAGGTTATGTCCGCAGTGTAGTGGAAAGCCGCCTCTGCCTTGATTTCAACGCATAAACAGATTAAAAACAACATATCCGGCGTTTTCTGCTTTGACCGAGCAGCACTCGCCGGATTTAACCTATTATCCCAAAAAAGGACTTTTAACATGAAAAAACCTGAACTTTTATCCCCTGCGGGAAATTTTGAAAAGCTGAAATCCGCCGTACTCTACGGTGCGGACGCCGTGTACCTTGCGGGAAAGGATTTCGGCATGCGTACTGCCTCCTCCAACTTCACCAACGAGGAGCTGATGGAAGCGGTCAAGTATTGCCACACCCGCGGAGTCAAGCTGTACGTCACCGTCAACGTCATGCCTCATACAGGGGAATACCCTGCTCTGGAGGATTACATCCGTTTCCTCTCCGTCATCGGGGTGGATGCGGTTATCGTATCCGACCTCGGTGTGCTCATGATGGTTCGTGAGGTGGCACCCGATCTGGAAATCCACATTTCCACCCAGGCGAGTGCGGTTTCCGCCCAGGTCTGCCGTGCATGGCATTCCCTTGGAGCAAAGCGCGTGGTTCTGGCAAGAGAGCTGTCTCTTGCGGAGATTCGCGAGATCAGACAGAACATCCCCGATACGCTGGAGCTTGAAACCTTCGTTCACGGTGCCATGTGCATCGCGTACAGCGGACGGTGCCTCCTTTCCAACTATTTCACGGGAAGAGACGCCAACCACGGCAACTGCGTACAGTCCTGCCGTTGGAACTACGCCCCCAGCGATGAGGAAAAGCCCGATTTCTCCATCAATCTGACGGAAAGCAACCGTCCCGAGCAGAAAATCGCCGTTGCCGCAGATCAAGTGAACGGAGAGACTTTCTTCATGTCCTCCAAAGATATGTGCATGATCCGCCACATTCCCGAGTTGGAGGCAGCGGGCATCAGCAGCTACAAGATTGAAGGCAGAGTGAAGAGTGCATACTACACCGCCGTTGTTACCAACACCTATCGCATGGCACTGGACACCTACCGCAAGGACCCCGAAAACTACGTGTTCGATGAAGCATGGCAGAGAGAGCTTGACGGCGTCAGCCACCGCGAATACGGCACAGGCTTCTTCTTTGAAAAGCCCTGCGAAAACGCCAATACTGTCACCTCTCTCGGTTATATCCGTGAAAAAGCGTACGTTGCAACCGCCCTTGGTGCCGCCCCCAACGGAGACGGCACGTGGGAAGCGCGGTTCTACCAGCGGAACAAGATCACCGCAGGAGAACGTGGCGAGATCATCTCCCCCGGCCGATGCGGACAGGGCTTTGTTGCCGATGTCATCCGTGACGACGAAGGGAACGAGATTCCCTCCGCCCCCCATCCCGGCATGATCTTCCGCCTGACCGTCCCCTTTGAAGTAAAGGAAGGCGACATCCTTCGATTGGGTTAATAAATTGAAAGGAGCTACATATGCTTACGTTCATTGAATTTCTGAAAGCATTATTCCTCGGCATTGTGGAAGGCATCACGGAATGGCTTCCCATCAGCAGTACGGGACACCTGAT
>JAZQUQ010000238.1:0-3614 GCA_045631365.1 Eubacteriales bacterium
AATTGGTGATACACTATACGTAACAGTTGAGGGAGAAAATTCATCCTCTGCATTTTGCGGTCGGTGTTTTTTTACGATCTCGGCTGTTATTTTTTGTTCTCTCGACTTACAATAAAGTACAGAATAGATTCTCCCATAGGTAAATCCCCTTATTGTAGGGCGGGGGTTTACTCCCGCCGTTGCGTCAATTAAAACGGTTCGCTGCGGCGGGAGCAAGCCCCCGCCCTACGACATAATACCATTATAACACAAAACGGCAGGGGAAACAACATCTCTGCCGTTTTTTTGCCTGTGAGTTCTCCATTTCCAGCGAGTCTCTTATCCATCTCGGCAACCTTCCCTCCGTTTTGGATATGCATTCTCTGTATTCGTTGTTGAAATCCCGTTTTCTTTTTGCTATAATGAAATCAACGGATCCGAAATAACAGAATATACGAGGTATTTTCAAATGACAATCGGTAAGAACATTGCAGAATTAAGAAAAAACAGCGGGATGACCCAGGAACAGCTGGCGGAAACCCTTGGTGTGTCCGCGCAAACCGTTTCCAAGTGGGAAAACGAGGTAACCATGCCGGATATCATGCTTCTGCCTGTCATCGCCGGATGCTTTGATCTCACAGTAGACGAATTATACGGCATCGGAAAACCGAAAGAAGCAAAAGAAACATTGAATGCTGTTAATTTTGATGAAATCCCCGAAAAGGTATACGACGCCATTCTCGAACTGACCCAGCACGCATTCGCAGACGCGGCAGAAGGAAGGGATATTGACGCGGAAAAAGCGCGGATGAAATCCTATCTGGCAGAAAACCGTGAAGTGAAGACAGCCACCTTTTCTGACAAAAACGGAGCCGTTATCGCCACCTCCGAAATCGGGCTTCTGCACCGAGGCAAGGCAGATGTCGATCAGTTAATCGGAGACGGAATCGGCACTGTCCTTGAAATCCTGTCGAAGCCTACGGTAAGAAAGGTCTTTGCCTTTGAAATCGAACACTCGGCAAAACCGATTACCGCATCGTACGCAGCAAAAAAATGCAATCTTTCCGCAGAAGAAGCGGCCGAAGCTCTTGAACTTCTGTCCAAACTCCACGTCAACCATCCAACCGACATTATGGTGGATGAAGATAAACCGATCCGCACGTATTCCCTCGACTCCGGCGAATGGGTAATGTATGTGCTGATGATCTTAAAAATCGCAAGACTGGTGGATGAATACAAGCAGCATTACTTCAACTACCGTGGCTCTTACAATTATCTTTGGTTAAAGTAAGCATATATTTTGGGGGATGACGCATTACACATGTGTCATCCCCCTTTGTTTGTGATTCAATTAATACTGGAAATATTCCTCATCCTTGATGGTTGCGGCATTCTTGTAGCCCATGATAATGCGTGTGGGCATATCGCGGAGCGTAACAACGGATGCAGGAACCTCCTGGCAGGGTTCGCCGAAGATGCACAGTCTGGAGGTCAGTCTCTGCCATGTAACCATGGAGCCTGCGGTGGTGATACCGTGAACGTCGATGACGTTCTTCGCCTTCATCACGTCGCGGGGACCGATCATGGCACCCTTCGGGGGAACCTTGGAGATGTCACCGGACAGACCAAAGCCGCCGTGGAGAGAGTTCTGTGCGATGGTCAGAGGATGGAGGGATGTGATCTTGGAGCCCTGTGCAAGATATTCTTCCATGGTGGGGCAGAACCAGTCTTCAACGGGGTCGATGAATGCCAGATGTCCGGGCCAGCCGGGTCCGGAGTAAACGCAGTCTGCCTCGCCGTCCGCTTCGATCATCTTGGACATATCGGGAGTGGTCTTATTGCTGTGGTAGATGAAGTTTTCTTCCTTGAAGCCAAGTCCCTGAATCTGGGAGATCATGAACTTCTGGAATGCGTAGCCGAAGCCGCCCTTGTAGCTGAGAGGAGCTACGTTGCCGTCCTCGTCCGCCCATTCGTCCATCATGTAGAACTTTACGTTTCTCATGTTGACCTTCATCTGCTGCAGCATGTATGCAACCTTGCGGTAGGTGGGGCAGGGATTGGGCATGATGAGTACGCACTTCTTGTCGTAACGGTCGGAATCGATGATGCGCTGTACCATATCGGTAATCATCACCATTTCGGATTCTTCGTCCATCCACAGTTCAACGGATACGTTGGGATTCTTGGGATGCTTGCCGTTCAGCGCGGCGATATCCTCGAATGTGATCTTGCGGACTCTGTCGATTTCCGCCTGATTCTTAAAGGGGTAAAAATCATGCTTGAAGGTTTCCTTGAATGCCATGGTAATTCTCCTTTTATGTATAGTTTAAATTATTTTACTCGGTCAATGGTTTCCAGCGCCTTGTTTACAAGGTGGATACCGAACTTTTCGCTGAGGCAGGAGTTGTCTGTCTCATATCCGCCGCCGCAGATGAGGGATTCGGGTGTGTATGCGTAGCCGGGGAGGATACCGTTTGTCAGGGACTGAACGATCACGGTCTTGAAGCCCGCCATACCCTTGATGTAAAGGGCATATTCCACGAACATCTCACCGGGGATACCGACAACACAGGTTTCACCCAGCTTCAGCACCTGAATTTCAACGGGAGCATCCTCGTCCATCAGCTTCTGCTGTTCTCCACTCTTCATAGCGAGAACGTACGAGAGCTGATCCTCCGCACCGAGAAGCTTCAGATTGGCGTTCTGCCACAGATAATACTCCTCACGAACCTTGGAATCCCCGTACTTGGTCCACAGCTCCTTGTAGATCGCCTCAAGCTCCTCGCACTTGGCACGAAGCTCTTCTTCGGTACCGAAGCTGCGAAGCTCCAGGGGCATTTCGGAAGAAGCCACGTTCATGGGAAGCTCCGTTACCCATTCCGCCTTTTCGAACACGGTGTAAGCCGCCTTACCGAGAATTCTTCCCACACGTTCCGCTTCATCAAAGCTTTCGCCCTGACGGTAGTAGCGGCTGGACTGGTTTCCCGCACAGCCCTGTGTGAAGCCAACGATCGCACCGGGGATCATCTCCTCCAGCTGCAGCTTCAGATAGCAGGGGTAGTCTGCGGTACAAACCTCGCTCCATTCGTGGATGAAGGTGGGGTGCAGGGTGTAGTTCACCATGATACCTCTGATCTTGTCCGCAGTATCCTTGATTGCCATGACGCTTACCAGAGGATCGTGGGGGCCACCGGGACGACGTCTGTTGCCGCCAACACCGGATTCTGCGCCGCAGATTGCGGTACCAACGGTGAAGGATGCCTCAAAAGCGGTTTCCTTTGCTTCGCAGATCACGTCGGTGATCTTCTTTTCGATGTCGAGACCGTATTCCACAGGTTCCTTGATGCCCGCTTCCACGTCGTCGCTGTCGATTCTGCCGGATGCCCAGGGACCGGAGTGAGTGTGGGTTGCACCGATCATGATCTGACCGGCGGGAATGCCGCACTTTTCTTCCACCATCTTGCGGATCTTCAGAACGTGCTTCTTGGAGATCCACAGAAGGTCAACGGTAACCATCACAACTTCGTAACCGTCGTTGTTCAGGTACATACAGGTGGCATAAAGGGGGTCATGAGAGCCCACGTTGTAACGGGGATAATGGGGGTAGCCGCCAAGTTCCAGCCCGAGAGGGAAGT
>JAZQUQ010000239.1:0-3638 GCA_045631365.1 Eubacteriales bacterium
GACGAGGTGGAGGTCTCTGCCCTTGAACTGGAGATCGGCGAGTACACAAGGGTGGAGTCCGATCACGGGGTGCACTACGTCAAGCGGATCGAAGGGGAAGAGAAGCCGTGGGAAAACGACGCCAACGCGGATTTCTTCGACACCTTTGCGGATGATGTGCGGTTTGAGGCGTTCGTGGCGTATGTGGAACAGTACATCGACGACGTGGTGGTGAACGAAGAGAAGTTAGCGGAGTTTTCCGTCAAGGATTGTCCCAAAAACTCAAGATTTTGATGAGAAATATAAAAACAGGCGTGTCCGTTGTGTGACACGCCCGTTTTTTGCGATGAATAGAATTTCTATTGGGATTTCCAAAAGTACAATATTCCCCAATTGCAAAAGTTTTTGAAAAGTGTGGGGGAGGAAATATGTTTGAAATGTTACTTTCCCTGAGTCGCCAGCCAATCGATGAGGTCGGTTTCCGCGTATGCCTTGATCCAGCTCCCGTGACCAACCTTGTCGTATGCCACAAAGTCGATATCGGCACCGCAGGCACGGGCAGCGTCCACCATCTGCTGGGAATAGGAAATGGGCACAACATCGTCATCGAGTCCGTGGTAAACGCGAATCTTCTTTCCCTTCAGGGCATCCGCACGCCAGGAAAGACCGCCTCCGCAGATGGGGGCACCGCAGCAGAAATAATCGGGGAAGGTGAGGAGCATTTCCCACGTACCGAAGCCGCCCATGGAAATTCCCGTGATGGCGATGCGGTCTTCGTTGCCGTTCAGCTCAGCCACCGCTGCCTTGATCCACGTCATAAGGGGGAACGCAAGGTGGTTCCAGGTCATATCCTCGGGGCACTGGGGTGCAAGGGTGATCACACGGTGTCCGTGATAGTCGGGATCGGCAGAGAAAAACTTGGGCACGCCGTGAACCTTTACCAGTTCGATATTGGTTCCTCTTTCGCCCGCACCGTGGAGGAACACGATCACGGGAAGGGATTCCTTTGCGGGATCAAAGTCGGTAGGAACGGTTACCACACCGGAAAGGGAGCCTGTGATCTCCGTGGGGTGGGTGAATACGAATTCGTTCTGCATGGGTTACTCCTTTGTATGTCAAAAAGATTATTTTCGTTAGGGGTATGACAATATTATAAAAACACTTTGCTCCGTTGTCAATAGACAGAAGAAAAAACAGTTATTTTTGTTGAAACCGACTCTTGGAAAAGTGAAAAATGCTGATTTTGACCGTTTTTTTTTGCTCTTTTCTTATGTAATCGGTGGAAATTTAAAAAAATCCGAAAAATTTCACGGGAATAGGTGCAATCGGGAAAATTTTGTGGTATAATCTATCTTGGCGTGAATTTTGAAAAAAGACAGTATCTCAGAAACAGACAAAATTTTATTTGAAAAGATGCATTAAAAGGAGCTTCTGTATGGATATTTTCTCTGTTATAGCACTTTTCGGTGGACTTGCTTTCTTCCTGTACGGTATGCGCGTCATGTCCGACGGGTTGGAAAAGGCATCCGGAGGTGCGCTGAACCAGAACTTGAAGAAAGTAACCGATAACCGTCTCATTGCCATGCTGTTCGGTGCGGGTATGACCATCGCCGTTCAGTCTTCCTCGGCAGTGACCGTTATGCTGGTGGGGCTTGTAAACTCGGGTATCCTTGAGTTCGGTCAGACCATCGGTGTTCTGATGGGTTCCAACATCGGAACAACCCTTACCGCGTGGATTCTCTCCCTTGCGGGAATTGAAAGTGACGTTTTCTGGCTGAAGATTCTGAAGCCCGCCAACTTCGCTCCTCTCTTTGCCCTTGTAGGTATTATCCTCCTCATGGTGAGCAAAAAGGAGAAAAAGCAGAGCATCGGTAATATTCTCGTTGGTTTTGCGGTTCTCATGTTCGGTATGAACGTAATGTCCGACGCCATGGAGCCCCTTGCCGATATGCCCGAATTCGCAAGCATCCTTACCGCGTTCAAGAACCCCATTCTGGCGGTAATCGTCGGTGCGGTATTCACCGGTGTGATTCAGAGCTCTGCGGCTTCCGTTGCGATTCTGCAGGCACTTTCCCTTGCGGGCGGTGTTACATACGGGATCGCCATTCCCATTATCATGGGTCAGAACATCGGTACCTGCGTCACAGCGGTGCTCTCCAGTATCGGGGTAAGCCGTAATGCGAAGAAGGTTGCCATCGTGCACCTTTCCTTCAACATCATCGGTACTTTGATCTGTTTGATTCCGTTCTGTATCCTCTCTTCCATTTTCAACTGGGCATTTGTGGATACGGATATCACGCCCTTCATGATTGCGATTGTCCACAGTATTTTCAACGTGGTAACAACCATGATCCTTCTTCCCTTTGCCAAGCAGCTTGAATGGATTGCCAACAAGCTGATCCCCGAAAAGGATAAGGCAGAGGACGATATGGTGATCCTTGACGACCGTCTCCTGATGGTGCCCACCATGGCAGTTGAGCGCTGCTTTGAAGGGGTGCGGGATATGTGTTATCTCGCCACAAACGCGTTCACCAAGTCCATTGAGCTGATCAGCGATTTTGATGAAGCTAAGTCTTCCGAGATCGAAGAGATGGAAGGAAAGCTGGACCGCTACGAGGACCGCCTCGGTACCTACATGATGAAGCTTTCCAAGATCGGCCTGTCCGATGCGGACTCCAAGAGCGTTGGTATGGCGCTCCACACCATCGACGACTTCGAGCGAATCGGCGACCACGCCCTTGATATGGTGGAAGTGACCCGTGCACTCCGCGAGAAGAAGCTTGATTTCTCTCCCGAAGCAAGACGTGAGATCGGAAAGCTCAGCGAAGCAATGGTTGAGATCATCAGCCTGTCCGCAAAGGCGTTCGAGACCAGCGACAGCAAGATTGCATCCAGCGTTGAGCCTCTTGAAGAAGTAATCAACGGTCTGATCCTTGAGATCCGCCGCAATCACATCACCAGACTCCAGTTAGGTGAATGTGTGATCGACCTTGGATTTACTCTGAACGATATTCTGAACCACTACGCGAGAGTTGCGGCGCATTGCTCCAACGTAGCCGTAGCGGTGATCGAGTCTCTCCACGGTACCTTTGATACCCACCAGTATCTGGACGAAGTAAAGCATCTGGACAGCACGGACTTCAACAAGCAGTTCCAGAAGTATTCCGAACAGTTCTCCCTGAAAAAATAATGGTTCAATTGAAAAATCCGGACGGAACGTAATGTCTGTCCGGATTTTTTGAGTATAGGTGCGTAAATTTAAAAACTTTTCCAACCAAATTCCTTTTTCGGTTACTCAATAGATGAAACAACGCGTTGAGTTTCAAAAGAAAGTGAGGTGAGTACCATGACAGAAAAAGAAGCGCTTCTCAGGCGGCTTGAAACGGAAATGCTTCCGAAGATCTACGGCTTCAGCAGACAAAAGCTGAACACGGCAGTGGATGCGGAGGATCTTTCCCAGGATATCTGCCTTGAGGTTTTGAGGGCAATCCATGGGGGCAAAAAGATCGACAATCTGAACGCCTTTGTTTGGAGCGTATCCAATCATATGTTTTATAATTGGCTGCGTAGAAAGAAGCATGGGAGTACCGCGTATCAGACGGAGTTGGTTGCATCCGAAGAAGATATCGAAACCCAGTATATCCTGAAAGAGCAGATGA
>JAZQUQ010000240.1:0-5104 GCA_045631365.1 Eubacteriales bacterium
AGATTGCGCGGCGGATGCCGGAGAACTCGGTGTCTTCGTATTCCGCAACGGGGGCAGCTGCCACGGGAGCTGCAACAGGAGCAGCTGCTGCTTCCACAGCCTCTGTGCCCTTTTCCAGCATAAAGCGGCGGATGTCCTGCTCAATGATTCTGCCCTTGGGGCCGGTACCTGTCTTACCTGCGTAGTTTACGCCGCTTCTTTCCGCGAGGCCCTTCGCTCTGGGGGAGATGCGAACGATTCCGTCAGCGGAAGCAACGGGAGCTGCAGTTTCAACAGGAGCCGCAGCGGGTGCTTCTTCTTTCTTCTCCTCAACAGCGGGTGCAGCTGCTTCGGGAGCAGTGTCGCCTTCTCCTGCAGGGCGGAGTGCGGAAACGTCGTCTCCCTTTGCTCCGACTGCACATACATTAACGAGACAGGGAACCTCTTCTCCGTCACCGAAGAAGATTTCGAGAAGTTCGCCTTCCTCTGTAGATTCGCATTCAAATGCTGCCTTGTCGGTTTCGTAGCTGAACAGGATATCGCCGATCTTGATCTGATCGCCTACCTTCTTCTGCCACTTACCGATGATGCACGATTCGACGGTAATACCCGCCTTCGGCATAATGACCGCTTTTGCCATTTCAGTAAATTCCTCCCAACATTATATGTAACATAATATTATGATTCGCTTATGGCGTCATGAGGGCATACTCCCCCAAGCATAAGTTTACTTTATTATACATCACATCAAAGCCCTTGTCAATAACTGACAGAAAGGAACATGGGAAAATATAAAAAATATACAATCCTCCCCCCAATATTTGTATTCGTTCCATCTACAATAGGTCAAAAAAAAGAAAATCCCCTCCACCTTACGGAAGAAAAGGGATTCCCTATGTATTTTCAGTTCAGAAAACGATTTATACGCCAAGAGCCTTGCGGATCGCATTCGCCACCTGTTCTGCGGCGGCTTCTTTTCCCTCATCCGTGAGGTGAATGCCATCCTCGCAAACATAGCGGGCAGGATCGGAAGCGATCAGACCGTTGAGATCGTTGACCGCAACCCCTTCGCTCTTGAAATAGGCGGAGGCGATGCCGTTGTAGAGGGCAATTTCACGATCCCAGTCCTCTCTTGAAAGGTAGAGGAGAATATGCCCGTCGGGACTGTAAGCAGGCCCCGCAGGGATGGTCGATGCCCACAGAATGTTGTCGGAATACCGCTTCATCTGACGGTGGAGACGTTTGGTCAGAGAAAGATACAGCTCGGGAGAGGTAAACGGCTCGTTGTCGTCCGCATTGCGGTGATGTTCCCAGATGCCGTTGTTCCAATGGATCAGGTCCGCATGGTCAATCCCCATTTCCTTGAACCAATCACGGATATTGAAGATCGAGCAAAGGGTATACGCACAGTTGGCCTTGGGCGCGTACACCTCGCAGACCCCCGCCAGTTTTTCTCTCACCAAAGGCTCATAATTCTGGCGGATCGAATCACCAATTAAAACGATTCGTTTCATCGGAATCCCTCCTTGTCTGTTCTTTTTTCGCACCGTCGTCCATATCCGCATTCAAAACGGCTCGGATCACGTCGGCAGTCTGTCGGGCAACGGCTTCCACACCCATCTCGCTCAGATGGATCCCGTCTTCCCCAAGATAATCGGGGTTCGCCATAACAAGCCCGTGAAGATCGTTGACGGCAACGCCCTCATGCTTGAAATAAGGAACAACAAGATCGTTGTAATAAGCAACCTCACGGTTCCACTCCTCCTTCGGAATCCCGTAGACTCCGTTCGGGTCATAGTCGTATCCCTCTCCCGCAGGGGTCGTGGTCGCAAAGATCAAACGGTCGGCATAAACCCCAAGCTGACGCTGATACCGTCTGCTGTAGCAGAGATACTGCTCGGCTGTCACCAGAGGCTCCCCATCGTCCATGGTGCGGTAATGATCCCAGATGCCGTTGTTCCAGTGAATCAGACTGATATCCTTCAGCTTTAAGGTAAGCTCTACCTGATCGCGTACAAGCCAGAGGGCATTTGCGGTATAGCGAGAATTGCATGGGTCACAGACAACTTCACACACATCGGAGAGAAGCTCCTTCACTCTTTCCTGATAGGAGAAATGAATCTCATCCCCCATCAGCAGTACTTTTTTCATAGGTACACCTTTCCTTTCATCGGAATTGTCACGAAATCGGAATTTACCACTTAAAACGGCATTCCTCTTCGGTTTTGTCCTTTTTCACGCCGTTCTCTTCCATTTTGGGAGCAACTTCGGCATTCAGAAGAGCGCGGATTTCTCCCGCAACCTTCTGTGCAACGGCTTCCACACCCACGGGAGACAGATTGATGCCGTCTTCCCCCAGATATTCGGGATGCTCGGAAACAAAGGCGTAAAGATCGTTGATCACGACCCCTTGATTGGCAAGATACGCTGCCGCCATGTCGTTGTACAGCTTTACTTCCTCGTTCCACTCGTCCTTGGGAATCCCGTAGATTCCGTCGGGATCATAGCGATAGCCCTCTCCTGCAGGAGTAGTGGTCGCCCAGATCAGACGGTCGGCATAAAGGGCAAGCTGACGGTGAAAACGACCGTTCCAGCGGAGATATTCCTCGGCGGAAACAAGGGGAAGTCCATCGTCAAGCGTACGGTGGTGATCCCAGATCCCCGTGTTCCAATGAATCAAGGCAATATCCTCCCACTTGAACACGTTCTCCACCTGCTCACGGACAAACCAAAGGGCACTTGCGGTATAACCGGAATTGTTGCGTACGTATACAACCTCACAAATATCGGAAAGAAGCTCCTTCACCCGTTCCTGATAAGCAAGACGGATTTCGTCTCCGATCAACATTACTTTTTTCATCGCTTCAGTACCTCACTTACTCTGCCAGCATGGCACGGATTTCATTGGCCACCTTCTGCGCCACGGCTTCCACACCCGCGGGAGACAGATGGAGTCCGTCTTCCCCGATGTATTCGTCCGCACGAGGGTAGACAAAGTTGTAAATATCGTTGATCCGTACCCCTTGATTCTTCAGATAAGCGGAAAGAACATCGTTGTAAAGAGAAACCTCTTTGTTCCATCCGTCACGGTCAAGGGTGAGAAGAATATGGGAATCGGGATCATACTTAAGACCGCCGGGAGTGGTGGTGGCAAAAATCAGCTTGTCGGAATAGCGGGAAAGCTGACCAAGCAGACGCTTCTGCAGAGCAACGTACTGCTCTACGGAGGAGAAAGGCTCCCCGTCCACAGCATTGCGGTGGTGATCCCACGCGCCGTTGTTCCAATGGATCAGATCCGCTTGATCAAGTCCCCACCCCTTGAACCAATCGCGGACACGGCGAATGGTGTGAAGGGTATAAGCACAGTTTTCTCCGTCGGGGGAATAGACAACGGCAATATCGGAAAGCAGCTCTGCCACCCGTTCCCAATAGGAAAGACGAATGGAGTCGCCGAGAAGTACAACGCGTTTCATAATGTAGTCTCCTTATAGAGGGATTTTCCTTTATTATAACGAAAAAACGCCGCCATTTCAAGAGCATTGTGAATATTTCGTCAAAACAAAAATGGGGCTGCTGCACTGAGGAAAGATCCCCGAAAGGCAGCGGCCCCAAAAATGCCATGACCTATAATGTTAACTCAAATCCCTTGATCCTGCAGAATTACTTGCAGGAAGATTTACCGCAGCCGGACTTCAGAATAAAAGATTCGCAGTCTGTGCACTGGGATACGGTAGGATTCATTTCGTGTGTGCCGACCATGATCTTGTCGAGAGAGCAGAAGTTTTCGCTTTCTGCGTGGTGAGCGCACTGCTGAACGGTGCAGGCAATACAATGGTTAGGCTTCTTTGCTTCCATGATTTCAAACCATCCTTATCAGATTTTCACACACCTCACGTGCGGGGAATCCGCGTCCGCAGCACCCTTTCGGATTCCGCCGCAGCAGGGATTCCTCTCATAGTATGACCTCTTTCTCCCTCCGTTATGCACGAAAAAATCATTTCGCTCCCAATCCTCGTCCCATTATTCCCCGTGGGAAATAAACCCTTTTCCATAAATTTCGTCCGCGGAAGTCACGATCATAAATGCCTCCGAATCCGCCGAAAGCACCGTCTCTTTCACATGAGGAAATGCAGTTTTCCGCACCGCACAAAGAAGGACCGTGTTTTCCGCTCCCGTATATCCCCCGCGGGTTTTGATCACCGTAACTCCCACATTCAGCGTCTCCGTTGCCGTCCGAATCACTTTCTCGGGCTGCCCCGTCACAATGATCAGAAGCCGTTGGGAATTGGTCCCGTAAAGAATGGCATCAAACACCTTGGTGCTCACAAAAAGGGAGAGAGCAGCATATAACGCAAGATCAACGTTCCCGAACACCACGGCAGACAGCAGAATCACACAGGAATCTACCAGCAGAAAAAGGATCCCCGTCCGCACGTGCGGCACCTTCCGCTGAATCAGTCGAACAATGATATCCGTTCCTCCCGTGGTGGCCCCTTGGCGAAAAATCACTCCCATCCCCACCGCAAGCAAAGCCCCTCCCGCCAGCCCCGCCGTCAGAAGATCATCGGTAATGGGAAGAAAGCGTGGGGGAAGAACCAAAGCAATGGCAGAAATCAACAGCGACGACACCGCCGTAGCATACAGTGTAGTCAGAAGGAACCTCCGCCCGAACACAAAAGCCCCCGCCGCAAGAAGCGGAAGATTCAAAAGGAGAATAAGAACCCCTCGGTCAACGGAAATCACCTCTCCAAGAACCACCGCAATCCCCGAAACCCCGCCCGGCGCCAGATGATTGGGACTGAGAAAACAGGCATACCCCACCGCATAAATCAAACAAGAAGTCGGAGGCCAAGCGGGCTTAGGAAGACAAGACCTGATAACAACTCCTTGCCTCACAGAACGTCATGGCTACGATCCGACTTCGACTGACGAAAATGTTCTAAAAATCGACGGCAACACCCGACGGCAAACGACGGCAAAACCCAAAAAACCTTGTGTACGCTTGCTTTTTACACTCTTGACAAAAATAGACAAAAGCGGGTTGCAAACGCCTTGATACCGCCAAAGTCGCTCTTGACAGATCTGATCTCTTTCCTTATAATAAAAGCACCGAGTGGTAATTTAA
>JAZQUQ010000241.1:0-6383 GCA_045631365.1 Eubacteriales bacterium
ACTGACCATCAACGGTGTTGACATCAGCGAATATGTGATCGCAACAAACGCTGCTGCAGGCGGCGTTATGACCCACGCTGCAACCGAACTGCAGAAGTACATCGAGCTGACCTGCGGTGCCCTTCTCGAAATCGATTACGACGGCGTGGAAGCAGGTACCAAGCGTATCCTCATCGACGAAACCACCGTAACCGACAACGAAATGGTACATATCTACAACGACGAAGACGGTATCGTTCTCGCAGGTACTGCAAAGAGAAGCTGTCTCTATGCGGTTTATAACCTCCTCGAAGAAAACCTCAACTGGAGATTCTTCGCAGAAGATGCGGAAGTTTGCTATGAAGAAAGCAAGATCGACCTTTCCGACCTTGACTACACCTTCAAGCCCAGCTTCGAGATCCGCGATATCTTCGACCTTGGCTACTACGATCCTTACCTGTCCACCAAGCGTTACATCAACGGTGACGGTCAGCGCCACGAAATGTACAACGACAACCCCGAATCCATCAAGTTCGGCGGTTCCGAAACACGCTGCCCCAACGGTATCCATAACATCGGTTCCCTTGCAGGTGTGGATGCTTCCCAGACTCAGCCCTGCACCAACAGCGAAGAAGTTCGTCAGGCAATTCTTGCAAGCCTCCGTGCAGACCTTGCGAAGGATCCTACTCTGAAGACCCTTCACGTATCTCAGGAGGACCACGAAAGATACTGTAAGTGTTCCGCTTGTCTTGCAGACCTTGAATACTACGGAACACCTGCCGGCGCATACCTCGAAATGATGAACTGGCTCTGCGAACAGCTGGAAGACGAGTATCCCAATACTTACCTCATCATGTTCGCTTACCGTTACACCATGGACGCTCCCAAGAACATCGAAGCACATGACAACGTAATGGTAGAGTTCGCCATCATCGACTTCTGCCACCAGCATGCAATCACCGAGGACGTTTGTAACCCTGATCCCGATCAGAACATTATCCGTAACAACGCGGACGTACTGGCTCAGATCGAGGCTTGGACCGAGATCGTAGATCAGTTCTACCTCTGGGACTACGGCGCAAACTTCCGTTACTACTTCATGCCTTACCCCACCTTCGACGTACTCCTTGAAAACTACAAGTACCTCATCAGTATCGGTGCATGGGGCTTCATCTACCAGTGTAATACACAGGCTCCCAACGCGGAATTCGGTATTCTCCGTGACTATCTGGTATGTAAGATTGTAGACAACCCCGACATGACCGAGGAAGAATACAACAACCATATCAACGAATTCCTGGAATGCTACTACGGTCCCGGCTGGGAAGGAATCCGTGAATACTTCGACCTGATCCATAAGATTTCTAATGAAAACGGCGAATGCTTCGGTGTATACTCCAACCCCGAAAAGATCTACGGCGATTATGCATTCGGTCCCTACAGCGATCAGATAAAGGCATGGTTCAACAATGCTCTTGAGTTGGCAGAAAACGAAGCACAGACCCTCCACCTCCGCCGTCTCCGTATTTCCTGCGACTTCCTCCGTCTCGGTGCAATCCACTACGATGAAATGACCTCCGGAAACAGAACCAGAGTGACCGCACAGAAGAACGCTCTGAAGGCGTACTACAACGAATGTATTGACCTTGGTATCATCTACATCTGCGAACACAAGGATCTCATTCCCTTCCCCCCTGCATCCTATCAGACCAGAAACCCCCGTACATGGTGGGAAAACGAACACTATTCTTGGATTTTCCCCGTTTACGTGGAAAAGGGTTCCAACTAATCCAATTAAACCAACCCCCGCGGGGATGTCGGCCGGACATCCCCGCATTTTTTGTAGTCTTTAGCGTAGAAAAAGGGGATGTTGCATTTGCGATGCAACAGGCCCGACGAGTTTGATTTGTCAGCCAAAGGGCTGCCATTTTGGGCTTGCTGCCGCCCTACGTTGCGAAATTGAAATCTCCGCTAAAACGCAGAGGCGAACGGAGACTTTTTTGTTTTTCGGCGTTTTGGGGAGACGGCATGCGGAGAGGGAATCGTATGGGGGAAATTTGTCGCTAAAAGTTATGAATAAAATATAAAATGTCGCGGTTGTGTATTGAAAAAATAAGGGAGATATGGTAGAATGAATCTGTATGGAATTGTGTGGAAGTACAGTTCCGAAAAGATCAATTTATACAATTATATAAGGAGCCAAAACATGACAAAGAAGATTTTTTCCCTTCTGCTTGCCCTCCTGATGGCTGCTCCCGCCGCATCGGTGATGAGTGCAGCGACCGCGCCCGAACAGAGCGTGACCGCAGAAGCAGCAGACCGCATCCTCGGCGATATCAACGCGGATGAATCCGTGGATATCCTCGATGCGATTGCCCTGTTCCAGCACAGCATGCTGCCCGAGATGTATCTGATTGACTATCCCGGCACATTGGACATGGACGACAGCGGCGCCCTCAACATCGACGACGCCATCCGTCTGTTCCGCTACAGCGTAATGCCCGAAATGTATCCCATCGGATGGGGCGACGAGGGTATTGAAGACACTCCCTTCCCCGTAGACCTTCTGACCATCAACGGCACCGACATCAGCGAATACGTGATCGCTTGCAATGCGGAAGCCGGCGGCGTTATCCCCACTGCTGCAGCCGAACTGCAGAAGTATATTGAACTGACCTGCGGCGCAGCTCTCGAAATCGATTCTGACGGCGTGGAAGCAGGCACCAAGCGTATCCTCATCGACGAAAACATTGTAGAAGATACCGACGATTTCAAGTATTATACCGATGAAGACGGTCTCGTTCTCGCAGGCAGCGCAAAGAGAGGCGCTCTCTACGCGGTTTACAACTTCCTGGAAGAACAGCTTGGCTGGAGATTCTTTGCAGCAGACACCGAGGTTTGCAACGAAGCTCGCAGCATCAGAATTAAGAATCTCGACTACACCTACGAACACGCATTTGAAATCCGTGACATTTACTGGACCGAAGCGTTTGACGATATGTTCTCCGTAAAGCGTTACCAGAACGGAGAAGGCAAGCGCCGCGTGCTGGCGAATGACAATCCCGATTCCATCGCTCTTGGCGGAAGCGAGTCCATGCATCCCAACGGAACCCACACCATCGCGGCACTTTCCGAAACAGGCGATCATGAACAGCCCTGCCTCAGCGACGAAACCGTTTACCAGAACATTCTGAAGAACGTAATCGCTTGGCTCAGCGAAGACACCACACGTAAGTCCATCCACATTTCCCAGAACAACAACGAAAACTGGTGTATGTGTGAGGCCTGCTTCGAGGACATCGACAAATACGGTGCTCCTGCAGCAACCATCATCAAGATGCTGAACCGTCTGGATGAAGACCTGAAGGCAGCGGGCTATGAGGATATCACTCTCGTTACTTTTGCATACAAGTACTCTTTTAAATGCCCTACAGGCATCGTCTGCAACGAGGACGTTGCTGTGGAAGTAATTACCAATGACTTCTGCTTCAACCACGCCTTTGACGATCCCGACTGTGCGATTAACGCAAAGAGACTGAAAACCCTCAAGAGTTGGGCAGCAATCTGCAGCAATCTCTACGTTTGGGATTACAGCGTAAACTTCATGTACTACCTCTCTCCCTTCCCGAACTTCGATGTAATCCGTGACAACATGAGAGTGTTCAACGAACTGGGTGCAGTTGCAATGCTGTCTCAGGGTAACTATCAAACTGTAAGCCCCGAGTTCGGTGCACTCCGTACTTACCTCCTTGCAAAGCTGATGCAGAACCCCACCATGAGCGAAGAGGAATACAACCGTCACATGAACGAATTCCTTGAAGCATACTATGGTGCAGGTTGGGAAAACATCCGCGCATACATTGATTACTTCACCGAACTTGCAAACACCAAGGATGACTGCTTCGGCATCTATTCTACACCCGAAGTAATGTTCGGAGGTCATGCATTTGCTCCCGCAAGTGAACAGCTCGTTGAATGGTTTGCAGACGCACTCAAGCTTGCAGAAAACGAAGCACAGACCAATCACATCAGACAGACCCAGATTTGCTGCGAATGGCTCCGTATCGGTGCGATCCATTATGAAGTTACCGAGAGAAATAACCGTAGCGAGGTAGAGAGAATGCGTTCCGCTACCGATAAGCTCTTTGCGGCTTGTCAGGAATTCGGTGTGAGAGTTGCAGAAAACGCTCCTCTGCCCGATGCAATTCAGCGCAGATGGAATCCCCGTGATTGGTGGTCCGGCCACAATTACCAGGAGACCGGAGCACCCGAAACCGAAGTGCCTGAAGTTGAGGCACCCGAAACCGATGCACCCGAAACCGATGCTCCTGCAACCGATGCTCCTGCAACCGATGCCCCCGCAACCGATGCTCCTGCAACAGAAGTTCCCGAAACCGAAGATCCCAATCCCGCACCTATCAACTATCTGACCATTAACGGCATTGACATCAGCGAATACGTGATCGCAACCAATGCGGCTGCAGGCGGAGTTATGACTCACGCGGCAACCGAACTGCAGAAGTATATCGAGCTGACCTGCGGTGTTCTTCTCGAAATCGATTACGACGGCGTGGAAGCAGGTACCAAGCGTATCCTCATCGACGAAACAACCGTAACCGACAACGAAAAGGTTCACATCTACAACGATGCAGACGGTATCGTTCTCGCAGGTACTGCAAAGAGAAGCTGTCTCTACGCAGTTTATAACCTCCTTCAGGAAAAGCTGAACTGGAGATTCTTCGCAGAGGATGCGGAAGTTTGCTATGAAGAAGACCGCATCGATCTCTCCAACCTCGACTATACCTTCAAGCCCAGCTTCGAGATCCGCGATATCTACGACCTTGGCTACTATGACCCCTACCTTTCCACCAAGCGTTACATCAACGGTGACGGTCAGCGTCATGAAATGTACCCCGACAACCCCGAATCCGTAAAGTTCGGCGGCTCCGAAACACGCTGCCCCAACGGTATCCATAACATCGGATATCTGTCCGGTCGTGATGCTTCTCAGACACAGCCCTGTACCAACAACGAATACGTTCGTAAGGCAATTCTGAAGAGCCTGCGTGATTTCCTCGCAGAAAACCCCGACGTCAAGACTCTCCACGTATCTCAGGAAGACCATGAAAGATACTGTAAGTGCGACAAGTGTCTTGCTGACCTTGAGGCTTACGGCACACCTGCCGGTGCATACCTCGAAATGATGAACTGGCTCTGCGAACAGCTGGAAGACGAGTATCCCAACGTACTCCTCATCATGTTTGCATACCGTTACACCATGGACGCTCCCAAGAACATCGAAGCACACAAGAACGTAATGGTTGAGTTCGCTATCATCGACTTCTGCCACCAGCACGCAATGACAGAAGACCTTTGTAACCCTGACCCCGATCAGACCCTGATCCGCAGCAATGCAGACGTGCTGGCTCAGATTGAGGCTTGGACACAGATCGTTGACCAGTTCTATCTCTGGGACTACGGCGCAAACTTCCGTTACTATTACATGCCTTACCCCACCTTCGACGTACTTCTTGCAAACTACAAGTACCTCATCGAGATTGGTGCATGGGGCTTCATCTACCAGTGCAATACACAGGCTCCCAACGCCGAATTCGGTGTTCTCCGTGACTATCTGGTATGTAAGATTGTAGACAACCCCGACATGACCGAGGAAGAATACAACAACCATATCAACGAATTCCTGGCTTGCTACTACGGTCCCGGTTGGGAAAACATCCGTGCATACTTCGATCTCCTCCATGAGATTGCAAACGAAAACGGCGAATGCTTCGGTGTATACTCCAACCCCGAAAAGATCTACGGCGACTACGCATTCGGTCCTTACAGCGATCAGATGAGAGAATGGTTCAACAACGCAATCGCAGCAGCAGAGACAGAAGCACAGCTTCTCCACCTCCGCCGTCTCCGCATCTCCTGCGACTTCCTCCGTCTCGGCGCAATCCATGCAGACGTATACGCATCCAATGACTATAAGGCAATCCGTCAGCAGAGAAATGATGTAAAGCAGCTTTACAACGATTGTAAGGATCTGGGCATCATCTACATCTGCGAATACAAGGACTATAAGCTTCCCGACAGCATTGACTACAGTGCAAACCCCCGTACATGGTGGGAAAACGGCAGATATCCTTGGCTCTTCAACACCTACGTTGAAAAGGTTGTCAACTGATCGAAAAGACGTTGTCTGATCGAAAAGATCGTTGTCTGATCGGAAATAATCAAGAAAAGAGTATGGTTCTTATGAGCCATACTCTTTTTGCATAGAAAGAAAAAGGGGAGAAGGACTTCATGGTTAAAAGTTCTTCTCCCACTTTGATGAATCGGGGTTTATTGAACGGAAAGCTTGAGTACGGCAGGTGTCTGGGTTACCTTAACCGAAGGGA
>JAZQUQ010000242.1:0-2536 GCA_045631365.1 Eubacteriales bacterium
CACCAGTGCCTCATTGCCACCAAGGCTTCCCGCATGGTGAAGGCGGCAAAGGGCAGACCCATCTCCGAATTCGGCTCCCGCCGCGCCCACGGTGAAGATGCTGCCGTCTACGGTGCGCGTGCTGCCTATATCGGCGGCTGCAGCGGTACCGCCTGCACCGTATCCGAAAAGCTGTTCGGCGTTCCCGCAGGGGGAACCATGGCACACTCCTGGGTTCAGATGTTTGACACGGAATACGAAGCCTTCGAGGCCTACTGCAAGCTCTACCCCAACAATCCCACCCTCCTCATCGACACCTACAGCGTGTTCGACTCCGGTCTTCCCAACGCCATCCGTGCGTTCAAGGAGATTCTCCTCCCCATGGGGCTGACCAAATGCGGTGTTCGTATCGACTCGGGTGACATTGCCTACATCACCAAGAAGGTGCGCCGTATTCTTGACGAAGCGGGGCTGACCGAGTGCAAAATTATCGTTTCCAATTCCCTTGACGAATACATTATTTCCGAGGTTCTCTCCCAGGAGGCATGCATCGATGCCTTCGGTGTGGGTGAACGGCTGATCACCGCAAAATCCGACGCGGTCTTCGGTTGTGTGTACAAGCTGACCGCTACGGAAGACCAAAACGGCGTCATCACCCCCAAGATCAAGGTCAGCGAAAACATCGCAAAGATCACCAATCCCCACTTCAAGAAGGTATATCGTCTTTACGACAAAGAAAGCGGAAAAGCGGAAGCCGATCTCATCTGCCTCCACGACGAGGAATTCGATTTCAACGAGCCTCTTGAAATCTTCGACCCCGAATACACGTGGAAGCGCCGTGTCCTCACCGATTACGTGGCAAGAGAGCTGCTGATCCCCGTTTTCAAGGACGGCCGCCGTGTGTACGATTCGCCGCCCCTTGCCGTGATCAAGGATTACTGCGCGCAGGAGATTGCCTCCATGTGGCGTGAGGTACTCCGTTTTGAAAACCCCCACAACTACTACGTGGACCTTTCTCAGAATCTGTGGGATCTGAAACACAGTATGCTCTCCAATGCACGAGGACATAAAACAAAGAAAAATGGTTGATTTATTGAAAAGCTGTACCCTCTGCCCCCGAAAATGCGGTGTTGACCGTACGGCGGGGGCGGTTGGTTTCTGCGGTGCTTCGGACCAAATGGAAGTGTCCAAAATCATGCTCCATCAATGGGAAGAACCGTGTATAAGCGGCTCCGACAAACTTCGTGGAAGCGGTGCGGTCTTCTTCACCCATTGCCCCCTCGGATGCATTTACTGTCAGAATCGCGATATTTCGGGAAAGAGTGCGAGAGGTACGGTCTACACAGAAGCTGCCCTTGCGGAGGAATTTCTGCAATTACAGAAAATGGGAGCCTACAACATCAATTTGGTCTCCCCCACCCATTATACCCCGCAGCTGATTCGCACCGTCGCCCTTGCCAGAGAAAAAGGGCTGACCATCCCCATCGTGTGGAACACGGGAGGATACGAACGGCGAGAAACCGTCGCTCTGCTGGAAGGGACGGTGGATATTTTCCTCACGGATGCGAAGTACTTCTCCCCCGATATTGCCGCCGAATTCTCCCACGCTCCCGACTATTGGAACAACTGCCTCCCTTCCCTTCTTGCCATGACACACATTGCGGGAAAGGCAGAATACGACGAAAACGGCATGATGAAGCGAGGTGTCATCCTGCGGCACTTGGTCCTTCCGGGATGCAGAAACGATTCCGTGGAGGTACTGGGTCGGATCGCCGAAATGATCCCACCCGAGAACGTGGTGCTGTCGCTGATGAGCCAGTACACCCCCGAATTCTTTACCCTGCCCGAGAATCCGTCACCTATGCTGAAAAAACTGGGACGTCGGATCACATCGTTCGAGTACAACTTTGTGGCGGATGAAGCAATGCGGCTCGGCTTTGACGGGTATATGCAGGAGCGAACTTCTGCGACGAGTAGGTTTACGCCGAAATTTTAAATAGTGAAAGGACTGTATGACCGGTAAATTGCCCTCATACAGTCCTGTTTTCTTCCGCTGCACTCAACCAAACGTTTAGTTTTTCGTCAACAGTGGGATTATTGCTTTCCTTTCTGCCCTGTGATAGAATAAAAGCGTAAACGGTACCGATACAAATCAAAACAGAAAGGTTTTAATCAAACATGAAAATACCATTTGCTGAAAATCTGAAGAAGCTCCGCCGAGCAAAGGACATGACCCAGGATGACCTTGCACAGTTTCTCGGCGTTACCTTTCAAGCCGTTTCCAAATGGGAAAGAAATGAGGGGTATCCCGATATCACCATGCTCCCCGTCATCGCCAACTATTTTGAAGTAACCGTAGATTCACTCCTCGGGAATGACATCATCTCAAAAGAGGAGCGAATCGAGCAGTATCGAAACGAGTATTGGCGGCTAAATAAACACAGCACCATGGATGAAGCGGCTGCAATAGCAAAAAAAGCCTATGCGGAGTACCCCTACGAGTGGGGGATCATTGAAATCTATATTCTCAGCCTTACAAGGGGCTTTTCCCAACTTC
>JAZQUQ010000243.1:0-2631 GCA_045631365.1 Eubacteriales bacterium
TCGGATACGCCAAAGCCCATGGGGCATCGCTTGACAAAAACTGAGGATTATGTTATACTGTTACGGAACGATACGCTTATGAAAATCGAAAGGCTATCCTGATTATTATGAAGAAAAAACTGATCTTTGTGGCTTCCCCGCCCGCTTGCGGAAAGACCTATGTTTCCAAGCTGATCGCAAAGTCGGTGGGTCATATCGCTTATCTGGATAAGGACGATCTTTGCGACCTCCTTCGTGCCGCATTCGCCGTTTCGGGCAATGAAGTGGACATGGACGGCGAATTTTACATCAACAATCTTCGCCCTGCGGAATATTCCACCATTCTCCACATCGCGTTTTCTACCCTTCGATTTGAGGATTACGTGATTCTGAACGCCCCCTTCGGAAAAGAGGTTCGGGATGCGGAATACATGAAGACGCTGAAAGAAAAGGCAAACGCCCTCTCTGCCGATCTTGTGCTGATCTGGGTTACAGCCCCCATTGAGGTCTGCCACGAAAGAATGAAGCGGCGAAATTCCGACCGCGACACCCTGAAGCTTGAAAACTGGGAGGAATACGTCAGAAAAACCAACTATACTCCCCCCACGGAGCTTGCGGAAAAGGGCGCGGTGGACAGCTTCCTCATATTTGACACCAAGGACAACACCTCGGTGGAACATTGTTTAAAGAAATCACTGAACATTATTTTAGGAGAATAAGTTTGAACCAAAAGCGAATCCACAGGATGTGTGAATGCTTTTTCAAACCCGCGTTTGTGCCTGAGGGCATTGAAAGGAAAGGTTATAACTATGGTAAACAGAGAACAAGTTATCCGAGATATTGAAGAACACAAGATTATCGTTATTATGCGCGGATTTACCACCGAGCAGCTGATTCGCTCCGTTGAAGCGATGGAAAAAGGCGGAATCCGTCTGGTTGAGGTTACTTTTGACCAGACCGGTGCGGTCAGCGACGACGTTACCGCGGCAAATATCCGTGCACTGAGAGAAAACTTTGAAGGAAGAGTACACATCGGTGCGGGTACGGTTATGACCGAAGCACAGGCGGAGATTGCATACAATGCAGGGGCTGAATTCATCATCTCCCCCGACTGCTACGAGCCTGTGATCAAGAAGACCCGTGAGCTCGGTATGGTCTCCATCCCCGGTGTGTTCACCCCCACCGAAGCTGCAAATGCACATCGCTACGGTGCAGATTTTGTAAAGCTGTTCCCCAACTCCGAAGTAAAGCTTTCTTACCTCAAGGCACTGGCACTTCCCCTCGCCCACATCAAGTTCCTCGCTGTAGGCGGCGTTTCTCATGAGAATCTGCCGGAATATTTCGGCGCAGGTGCCAAGGGAATCGGCGTTGCCACAGCCATTGCGGACAAGAAGTCCATTTTCGCAGGAGATTACGAGGATATCACCCGCCGTGCAAAGCTGTTTACCTCCCAGTTCTGATTACGGAGGAAACGGACAGGTTCCGTGTAAGATATTGATAAAAGCGTGCCGCAGGAACATCTTAGAATGTTCGGCGACACGCTTTTGTGTTTTTTATGGATTTGAGGATGCCCGCCTCGTGGGATTCCGCATTGACGGGACGTTTATTTCGGAAGCACGGTTTCCGTGATGTCCACCAATTGGGCAAAAGCATCGGGCAACAAATCTTCATTTTCATATATTTCTGAATCTGAGCCTTTTCGTAACGTATAATCCGCGGTCAGTTCTTCCGCCGTATAATAAACGGAAGGATCGTTGGGATACCCGAACACGGTGACGCGGTATGTAAAATTCTCATCTGCAAATACCCGAATCGCGTTCCCCGGCAAAGGAGGTGCCGTTTCGATGACGGTTCTCCGTATCCGATATCTCAGTTTTTCCTGAGGCAGTACGGCCTTCCCTGCCTTCGCGGCAAAAAGGAACATGACGACGGCTACAGAAAGCTCAACTGCTGCCATAACCGAAAAAATTACCCAATCCCTTTGGGTGAAATCCACCATTTCCCGTCCCCCCGTCAGAAATACTGTAACAAAAATATTGATGAACAGGATTGCTATGCAGAAAAATACAGGGATGACGTTTTTCTTATGAACGGCCTGCAGATCCTTGAGCTGTTTCATCAACGCCTCGGGTGTCTCCTTTCGCTCAAACGCCAAATTCCGTTGGAGCAGAAGGCAAAGCTCCCCTGCGTTTTGCACCCCCATGATGGAGTGTGTTTTGCCGTCCTTTAACTGAATGTTCAGCGTGTTCAGCTGAGTGAACGCAAAATCCACGTCGGAAAGCTTGCAGTCTATTCTGCCGCGCCAGTGGTACCTTGCCTTAACGGAATCCCCGTCGATATGGATGAAGGCACGGTAATTCAGGAGCCACGACGACACGGCGGTCAGGCACAAAAGAATTCCCATAACGAAGGCAGCCACGGCTTCCGCCGACGATTCGGGGTCAACGGCGCGGAGAAAAAGGGCCATTCCGACCAAATACACCCCGGAGAGGAACAGCAAAAGAAGCCAAACATTGAATTTTTTGCGAAGAAAAACGCCTTTCATAAAATACCTCCTCTTTCACCGATGCATCGGTCACCGCTGCCGTTCACATGAAAGCAGATCGAAAATCATCTGTCTCTTTCACGACCCATCGTCCTTTGATTTCGATC
>JAZQUQ010000244.1:0-6535 GCA_045631365.1 Eubacteriales bacterium
CCGCTTGGCCTCCGACTTAAGCTATACGGGAAGAGGATTTCAAAAAGCGGAGCGGATAGAATATGACACCCACGACAATACCTATGTGAAATTCCGCTATTACTTCACCGCTCAATTCCCTGCAGACCTTGGACAGACTGCAAACAATCCTGTGATCTGCAAGAATTACAACGAGTTCAAGTATGCCATGGAGAACAAGGATATCCGCTACGTGGCACTTGGCAATATTAACGAAACCATGCCCGTGGGCGAAGAAGGGCTTGTTACAGCAATCCACGTCAAGGGCATCAAATCCCTGCATTTGCTGGGAGACGCTGCCTTTACCGCTCCGGCAAATAGTGCGACCACCTACGCGGCACTTCTTCATACGACACAAAACACCACGTTGAACATTGACGGCGCAGGAAGTCTGACCTTTGAAGCGGTTGCAAACAATTCTTTTAATGCTGTAATCTACAATCAGGGCGGCTCGGTCAATATCTCCGGCGGTACGCTGATCGGTTCTTATAATACTGCTGTTTACGGGAAAGCGATCTGGCAGGAGTACGGTGAACTGCGCATTTCCGACGGTCAGTTCCTTTCCGAGAACGCATTGTCCCCTCTTTCTCTGCCGAAAGCAGCGACTGCCGTAATCATCCAGGGTGGTCAGGCGTGGATTGAGGGCGGTACGTTCCGAATGAGAAATATGGTCGACACCATTGACCTTCCTTACGGTCTGGAAATCGGTCAGTATGCAGCGGTGGATCTCTCAGGCGGTACCTTCTACGGCATTTTGCTCCCTACCAATACCACACCGCTTGCCAACTACATGGATGAGGATTTCTATACTGCACTTACCGACGAGAGTACGTTCAACCCCAAATCCGAGTATTCTCAGGAGTATACGGCAAGCGGTAAAGTGGTGCGAATTGCGTGGGTTATTGACCACGTGGACGTACACATCAACGCACCGGAGGCAGGAGTTGATATTCCCGGAAATTATTTCAATATTCCCACTTCCGGCTGTCAGGCAACGATGTATTACCCCCAGTGGTATAAAAACGGCGAGTCTGTGACCTACGGAACTTTTGAAGCGGGTGCAAGCTATCGGGTTGTAGTGCAAATTGAAGTAAAACCGGGCTATGGTGCGGAATTTGCGAACAATCTGACCGCTGCAATCAACAACAAGTCGGTTACTGTGGACAGGAATAGTGCCCATTGGATTGAAATCGAGTACGACTTCGGTGAGTGCAACGACAGTATTGTTGAACGGATTGCCGTTGTGGACGTTCAGAAGCCCGTTGCAGGGGAGCGGCCAAACTACACCTATAACATTCTCGGTACCGGATACCGTATGGACACCTCCATGAATCGGTATGAAGACGACTTTATGCCGTGGGAGATTCCGGAAGCGGAGAGACGGTACTACATCAAAAACGGCATCGGCTGGTATGATGTGACCAAAGACGATTGGGTATACGAGCACGAAACCTTCATCCCCGGTCATGAGTATCGAGTCACTGTTTATCTGATGACCGAGGATGGATACGAATTTGCGCATGACAAACGGTATGAATTACAGATTTCTGCTACGCTCAACGGAAATACCGCTGATTTTGTACCGGGCGGATCTGATTGGGTACGGAATCAGAAAATAACCTACACCTTCTCCTGCGAAAAGAGAGATGTTTCTGCGGTCATTCTCTACGATCTGGATGCACCGAAGGGAGGAAAACTCCCCGATCGCACCGTTACGGCGGCATATCCCGAGCTTTACACCGTAGAATACGTGAACTGGTATGACTGTGAGGACAATTTGCTGAGCGGCAAAGATACCTTCCGTTCCGGCGAGCAGTACAGGGTGGAAATTCGGATTGTTCCTTCCGCTGCGGCTCAGTTTGTTTTCCCCATGGCGGCATATATCGATGGAGAAGCGGTTACCGTGCGGCTGAATTGGGACGGAATAACTGCAGAAGAGGATGCGATTCTCATACGGTACACCTTTATGAAGGGGGCGGCGGCTCCCGAATTGGGTACAGCCGTGATGGGTTCTGTATTTACCTTCAGCGAAGACGAAAGTGACGTTATTCTTCAGCTTATTCCTGCAGATCACAGCGAAGCGGCGTACGAAATGATCGTTAAGGGAAATGCATCGGACTATTGTTTCCCGTCGGTTGCCAAAGGAACGTACACCTTGAAGGGGACGAAGGCGAACCACGTTCCCGCTGAATACAGCATTGTTGTGGGAAGCGGATTGGTCGTTCAGGATGTAACGCTGAATATGACGGGAGATATCACAGGAGACGGCTCGGTCAATATTCTCGTCGTGATTGCCCTGTTCCGCTACAGTATGATGCCTGAGATGTATCCGATTTCCTATGAGGGAAGGGTAGACTTCGACGAGGACGGAAGTATCAATATTCTCGATGTCATTGCGCTGTTCCGTTACAGCAGGATGCCCGATATGTACCCGATTTCCTGACGGGAATCCTATTCTTCACCGCTTTATGTGGTTGTTCTCCGTCGGTATTTCCAAATGAAGCAAAGGTCTTGGAATTAAAAAATCCAAGACCTTTGTTATTGTTGAATATACGGGATTCGGCTCAAAGACCGAGGAGATATCTGCCGTAGGCATCCGCAGCCTTCATGGCAGCGACCACCTTTTCAGCGGTAACTTCGAAGGGCATATTGTGAATGGTTTCTCCGGGAACGGTTGCAGCCTTTGCAACAGCAAGAAGCTTCTCGTCCGTAACTTCGGTTACACCCAGCTCACCAAGGGTAACGGGAAGTCCCACTTCGATGCAGAAATCAACGATTTCATCCAGCTCTTCGGAAGGTACGTTTTCCAGCATGAGCTGTGTAAGAACACCGAACGCTACCTTTTCACCGTGGTACATGTGGTGGCACTCGGGCAGAACGGTAAGACCGTTGTGGATGGCATGAGCAGCAGCAAGTCCGCCGGATTCGAAACCGATACCGGAAAGAAGGGTATTTGCTTCAATAACCTTCTCAACCGCTTCGGTGCAAGCGCCGGTTTCAAGAGCCAGCTTCGCCTTAACGCCTTCTTCAAGGAGCGTGTCGAGGCAGAGTTCCGCAAGAGCCATAGCAGCACAGGTTACTTTTCCGCCTGCACAGGTGCCTGCATCCTTTGCCTTGGTTGCTCTTGCTTCGTAGTATGTAGCAAGGGCGTCACCGATGCCTGCAACGGTAAGGCGGGCGGGGGATTTTGCAATAATGTCGGTGTCCATGAGAACCATATTGGGGTTTGCGGGGAGCCAGTGATACTCCTCGAATACGCCCTCATCCGTATAAATAACGGAAAGAGCAGAGCAGGGGGCGTCGGTGGAAGCGATGGTGGGGCAGATGATCACGGGAACCTTGCCTGCGTGTGCGACTGCTTTCGCAGTATCAAGAATCTTACCGCCGCCGATACCGATTACCATATCGCATCCGTTGGTGTTCATTACTTCAATCAGTCTGTTGATTTCGTTCCAGGAGCATTCGCCGTTGAAGTAGTCGTAAACCACGCCCACTTCACTTCCGCCAAAGCTGGATTCGAGTGTTGTTCCGATTCTCTTATAGCCGGAAGCGGTGATGATTACAAGTGCCTTCTTGCCGTATGCCTTTGCGTAATCGGCGATTTTGCCCATTTCGCCTGCTCCCTGAACATATTTGTTGGGACAGATCAGAATTTTTGCCATGTTTGTTTCCCCTTTTTACGTGAAATTTGTCAATTGAATTATACAATATTCGAGGGGAAAAGTCAAGAAAGATTTCATGTTTTGTTGGGATGCTGAGCAATTGGGGAGTGTTTTGCCGCAGAGCAGGGAAAAGGGGGAAGAAAAAGCCTGGGAATTACGTGAATTCCCAGGCTTTCCGTTTTAACTTATTTTTCGTTCTTGTAGATTTCCTTGAAGTACTTGTATGTATCAACCTTAAGTTCACCGCAAGCAGCTTCATCGCAAGCAATGATGCCGTCCTTGTGCAGCTGAAGAGCGCTGATGGTCCAAGCGTGGTCAACACCGCCTTCTACACAGTGACGAAGTGCGCGAGCCTTGTTGTGGCCGCTGATGAGAAGCAGTACCTGCTTGGAATCGCAAACAGTACCTACACCAACAGAAAGAGCGGTCTTCGGAACCTTGTTTACGTCGTTGCCGAAGAAACGGGAATTTACAATCAGGGTATCTTCGGTCAGAGCACGAACTCCGGTTCTGGAGGTCAGAGAGGTAAAGGGTTCGTTGAACGCGATATGTCCGTCAACACCGCTGCCGCCCATGAACAGGTCGATTCCGCCGTAGGAAGCGATCTTATCTTCATATCTCTGGCATTCTGCTTCGAGATCTGCCGCCATACCGTCGAGGATGTTGATGTTCTCTGCGGGAATGTCGATATGGTTGAAGAAGTTGTCGTGCATGAAATACCAGTAGCTCTGGTCGTGTTCTCTGGGCAGACCAACGTATTCGTCCATATTGAAGGTAACTACGTTCTTGAAGGTAACCTTGCCTTCCTTGTTCATCTTGATCAGGTTTCTGTAAACACCCAGGGGAGAAGAACCGGTGGGCAGACCGAGAATAAAGGGACGGTCTTCCTTATGATTGTTAATGGCATCAGCAATATGCTGTGCAGCCCATGCGCACATTGCTTCGTAATCGTTCTTGATAATTAATTTCATGATTGTTACTCCTAAATGGTATGATAATTTTAGTTATATCTAATTATACCACTTTAAATTTGTTTTGTAAAGGAATTTCAAATAATTTCCCAAAAACAAGCAATTTTTTTTGGGAATTGATGGCACAGAAAAAGGTTAACAAGATTAATCGTGTTGCCTTTCAATCAGCCAAAAGGTTAGACGGATCCCCGAAGACGGACGAGAACAAAAAGAACCGGACCTAACCCAACTACATCCGAATGCCCAAAACAAAGAAAAAAGCCTCAGAATTGTAGGATTCCAAGGCTTTCTTTAGCAAGTCAAACCGAAAAAGATAAAGCAACATCATTCTTGCTGTATCGTTCTTGTTATAACGCATTTTTCAAGCCGTTCGAAAAGTTGTGAAAAGCGTTTATCGTTTCTCATACCTGTATATCCGGTCCAAGAAGAATCCTTGGTTGCTTCCAGATACTCCCGAGGTTGAATCCAGTTACACCATTCTCCGGAGGGGGGCTGTAATTCCAATTCTTTATATTCTTGATCATTTCTTTTTAGCCAATGAAATTCCGATTTCATGTAAAAATCCGAGAGGGCAGGACAACTGCAATACAATTTGAAATCTTTTTCATCTGAAATTGCCATAATTCTCTCTAATAAAGAAACCATATCATCAAACACAGAATAGGCACTGTTATGTTCTTCCAAACGATACAGGGCATCCGCAAGACTAAGACCAAGATGCATGCGTTCCATGCACCATAAATCAACCGAATCCGTTCCGCTTACAATGTGTGCAGAGTCAGTTGTTAAACCATTGAATTCATTGATATAATGCAGTTGAGTTTCACAGTACCATTTGATCTGTTTGGCTGAAGATTCCGGCATGGCTTTCCAAACACCGAATCTATCAACAATATTTGCAAGGTGATACCAAAGATATGTCTGACGAACCGGCTCATATGATGAAGTTCTACGAGCCGGAACATTACTCCAGATATGATGTCCTCTCGAATTGGAGTGATCAGCTTCTCAAAGAAATTGATGATATGGCGTGGGAGTAATGTGGAAGACAAAGATGAACACTCTTAATATTTTGATTTTTAGTAAAATATTAAAACGGGCTGTTGAAAATAGTATATAATCATGGTATAATTTGTTTGGATGTGTCGAATATGCTTGGAGGTATCAAATGTCATATTATTCTATTGAAACCTGGACAATCAAACAAGTTGCCAAAGCGTTTAATTTCCGAGATAATACTCAAGATCCTGCTGAGAAAAAAGTGGTTGTTCCGATTTTTCAAAGAGGACTTAGATGGGATACTGATAGAAGAACGAAATTTATTGAGTCACTTGATAAAGGATATCCGTTTGGATCGTTATTGTTCGCTAAACAGGAAGGCCTTAATAAGTATTCAGTCGTTGATGGATTACAACGAGGGTCTACAGTTTGCAACTATGTCTACAATCCTTTGGGGAAAGATAATATTACTGATATTGATGATTCAGTTTTGAATGAGATTAGGCAAGCAATTTTTCCTGGCAATGCCAATGTTTCAATAAATATAAAAATAAAAGAAACAATTCTTGATTATTTTTATGAAAAGAAGAAGTTTGATGATGTGCAGCTTTTTGATTTAGCGGAAATCATTTATGATACATTTCCAAACGATCAAGATTATAGGGATTGTGCCCGTAAAATCAAGGATGCAATTTTGCCATTTTTTAATGAGAGAAAAACTCGTTACGATAATATATGTGGTGCATCAGTGCCTATTGTTGTATATTCCGGCCCACAGGAGCTATTAAATGAGATTTTTAATAGAATAAATAAGCAGGGTATTGCTTTGAATGATTATGAAATAAACGATACAGTATTTTATAAAAACACGCCAATTGACTTCTT
>JAZQUQ010000245.1:0-2672 GCA_045631365.1 Eubacteriales bacterium
AGAGAAAGATCGTCTGCACCAAAGGAATCCCCCTCCTGTGCCTTGACCGATATTCTCCCGTCAAAGGAAGACGTAAGAGGGACGGCACACAGCCCCCCGTCCCCTCCAAGGTACAAAACCGTATAAAGCACGCTTCCGTCCGCCTCAAGCTCATTGCCGTTCAGGTATTTCCCGTCCACGGAGGCATTTGTCTGAACCCCCACGATCCGCCGCACCTCAGGGATGTAGTCGGGGAGAGAAAAATCCTCCGTCACGTCGATGGTTTGGGTGGAATCCAATCGTTTAACCGACAGCTTGTTTGTGTTGTTGTGTTCCATATCTGCTCCATTCCGCCGATCCGGCTTCTTTTTTTCACCCTATCTATATGCGTTCACTCCAACCGATATTCACTTTTGAACCCGATGTGTTTTGTTAACATTTTATTAATTTCCGACAACTAAATTGAATCCATACCCAAAACATGATATAATGGACATTATCCGACAAAAAACAAAAAGGAAATCGCAGTCTCCCATACTGCATAGGTTTTGATTATGAATGAAGCAAAACACAACCGTTTGGGCAGAGTTCTCGGCCGCACGCTCGCCATCCTGGCTGGCATTTTGGCGGTACTGCTCATTTTTGCGTACGGTACCATGTGGGTGCTGGTAAACGGCCCCTCTCCCACCGCACGAAGATTGTTCGTCCTTTCCGTAAAGGAGACGTCCGCGGGAGGATTTCTCGCTCATCTTTACCTGAGTGAAAGTGAAATCGACGCCATTCTTGCGGCAGATGCGGCGGAACAGGATGCCGAAGAGATGGATTTGTCCCTGATTCAGCTTCCCACCACCGACAACAAGCAGAACGAACCGCAGGAAACCGAAAATTCCGCAGTCCCCCCCGAAACCGAAGACTTTTCCGCTATTGATACCCTTGAATCCGGTGCGGAATCCTCCGCGGAAACAACCGCCCCCGAAACCGAATCCCCCGAAATTGACACAGGCATCGAGGTGCTGGACATCGTAGGCTCCACCTACAACGGAAAAATGCTGATCATCAAGGACCCCTCCCGCGTATTCGTGGGAATCCCCGATTCCTTCGGTGCCAACTCCTCGGGTCTTACCGTCTATAACATGATCAAAAAATACGACGCCGTGGCAGGAACCAACGCCGGCGGCTTCTACGACCCCAACGGTCAAGGCACGGGCGGCATCCCCGACGGCATCGTCATCTATGAGTACGAGCTTCTCTGGGGTGACCTCTACACTCAATATAATCTTGCAGGCCTTGACGGAAACGGCATCCTCCACGTGGGCTTGATGACCGGTCAGCAGGCCATGGATGCGGGAATCAAGTACGCGGCAAGCTACGGTCCCGCCCTTGTGAAAAACGGCAAGTATACCGGCGGAACCTACGGGCTGGGCGGAGGATTGAACCCCCGTACCGCCATCGGTCAGCGTGCAGACGGCGCCATTCTTCTTTTGGTCATCAACGGCCGTTCGCTGGAAAGCCTTGGAGCAACCTTGGATGATCTTGCCGAAATCATGCTGGCACACGGAGCCGTAAACGCAACCAATCTGGACGGCGGTTCCTCCTCCATCATGATCATGAACGATGAATACTTAACATCCAGCGCGTATATTTTCGGAGAAAGGGTCGTCGCAACTGCGATTTTGGTAAAATAGTGTGAAAATAAAGCAATCCAAATGGGAAGTGCAGTTGTTTCACTTAATATGGGACGGACAGCGTCCCATATTCCGAAAATCCCTTTGAAAATGGGACCAACCATTTTCAATCCCCTATGGGGACCGGGATTTTCCTAACGTAATTTGTTCGCCGCATCAATGCGGCAGATGGAGTATTAACATGGCAAAAGTAAAAAAGAGCAGATTCTGGAAGGCATATTGGATTGTCCTCGGAGCAGCACTCGCCCTTGTTGCGGTATTCTTCTTCGTATTTTTCGATCTTATGAGCAATTACGAAAAATCCCAGCCAATCTTCGAAGCAGAATCCTACACCGCATCTCTGACGGAAGAAAAGTTAGACGATCTGTTGGCAGCGGCAGCAGAAAACTGCGATACCGCCTATGAAAACACGGATACCGTCCTGCAAGCCCTCCGTACCATCACCGCAGACACCGAATTCACCTTCACCAAGGATTATACCGCCTATACCTCCGCAGCCCCCGTGTTCACCGTTTCCTGTGGGGACATCCCCCTCTGCACCATTACCCTCGGCGAGGGAGCAGTTCTCCGCTACGGCTTTACCGCGTGGGAAGTTGTAAAGGAAGAACCCATTCTCTCCGCGAAAGACCTGACAAAGACCCCCACCCTCGTTTACGTTCCCATGGGCGCCGAGCTTTCCGTAAACGGCATCAAAGCAGAGGAGGAAACCTTCGGTATCTTCCCTTCCTCCGAGACTCTCCCGTGGGAAAAGGACTCCCCCCTCCAAAACGAGCTTTATAAAATCGCTCTCATCGGCAGCGGAGAATTCACCTGCACCCTGAACGGCGTGTCTTGTGAAATGCAGGAAACGGAAGACGGCATCTGTTTCCTCTATCCCCGCGAATTCCTGCAGAGCTATACCGTAGAGGTTCCCGAAGGAGCGGAAGTCACGGTAAACGGCATCCCCCTCACCCAATCGGAACTTGCGGAAACGGGTATTCCTTATTCCTATTCCAACGTTGAATCCAC
>JAZQUQ010000246.1:0-2806 GCA_045631365.1 Eubacteriales bacterium
GACGTGATCTTCCGTTCTCCCGGATTTCGACCCGATCTGCCCTCCCTTTGTGCGGCGGTAGAACGGGGGGGGGGGCCCACCTCGGGAATGGGGGCCTTCCCCAGTCTCCCCCCCCGGCCCCCCCTTGCGGGGGCGGGGAGATAATAAATCCCGTCATTCAGAAGATAGACCGCCCCGTCCGACTCTTTCAGTACATCCATAGGCAGAGGAGCCTTAGAGAACCAGATCACGGGGGTATCGGTCAAAGAAAGCCCGATTTCACGGGTTACGTCGTTGTCGTAATTCAGTACGGCACGCTTTGCCTGACGGAGAATCCGCTTTTTCGCCTCGATATATTCCGCCATATCCGTGTGCCAGTTCAGGTGATTGGGGGTCACGTTGGTGATCACCGCCGCCTCCACAGGAGCATCGATGGTCATGAGCTGGAAGCTGGACAACTCCACGGCAACGGCGGAATCCGCGCTCATCATGGGATAACGGTGAAGGAGAGGTTCCCCGATGTTGCCGCCGAGGAAGACCTTTTCGTCCCCCAAAGCCTTGCGGAGCATAAGGGAAATAAGGGTTGTGGTGGTGGATTTTCCGTCGCTTCCCGTCACCGCATAGGTGGGACAGGGGTGGAGACTGAGGAAGGTCTCCATTTCCGAGGTGAGCCCCCCCCCCCGTTCTACCGCCGCACAAAGGGAGGGCAGATCGGGTCGAAATCCGGGAGAACGGAAGATCACGTCTTCATCAAAGGAATCCATGTATCCATCCCCGAGAATCAGTTCCGCACCAAGGGCACGAAGGGTGTCCCCCCGTTCTCCAAGATCGGCCTTTTGATCACGAACGGTAAGGATCGCCCCACGTTCCGCCAAAAAAGCCGCCAAAGGCATATTGGTCACCCCCGCACCGAGGAGAGCAACCTTTTTTCCGTTTATATTGTCAAGTATGTTCATCGTCTTTTTTCCTGTTCTGTTGAATGATCTCTTATTATTATATCGGATTCCGTCCCCATATGCAACTGGGAAACGGGAATTTCTCTGTCATTTTTTGCGTAGCCAATCTTCTGCCCCGCTCATATACTGTAGGTGAACACGGAAAAAATGAATTCTTTTTGAATCCGTTCCCTGCCATGCATACCGAAAGGTGGGACAGGGAACAATAGCATCAAAGAACAGGCAGAGAAAGGATCAAACGAAATGGTAATCAGACGGGGAGACATATTTTACGCAGATCTGAGTCCGGTGGTGGGAAGTGAACAGGGAGGAGTCCGTCCCGTACTTATCGTACAGAACGACGTTGGGAACAAATACAGCCCAACGGTCATTGCGGCGGCGATCACGAGCAAGCTGGGCAAAAATAAGCTCCCCACCCACATCGACGTTTACGCAGACCGCGTGGGACTGCAGAAGGACTCCGTCATCCTTCTGGAACAGATCCGCACCATTGACAAACAACGCCTCGGGGAGAAAATGGGCCACCTGGACGAAGAGCTGATGACCGCCGTAGACGACGCCATCTCCATCAGCTTCGGTCTCACCCATCCCCACCCCGCAGCCGCCGCCATCATCGAAACGGAACAGACTACAACCTTCGTCGTTCAAAACGGGTTCTGACGAGGCGATGAATAAACAACAAGGGTCTGACGCATTGCGAACGCGACAGACCCCTTCCCCCACTTTTCTACCGATTTCAGAAAAGTGGGGGATACATATTTTATTCCGAAAAAATTGAATTATCTTGCCTTGGTATTGATCTCGATCAGCGCCTTTGCGAGGAACTGTTCCAGAGCGATGGCACCCAGGTCGCCTTCCTTGCGGCTTCTGACGGATACGGAGTTTTCGAGCATTTCCTTTTCGCCTACGATGAGCATGTAAGGAGTCTTATCCAGCTGTGCCTCGCGGATCTTGTAGCCGATCTTTTCGTTGCGGAGGTCATTGAACACGCGGATACCGGCTGCTTCCAGAGTTTCGGTAACCTTGGTTGCGTAGTCGTTGAACGCATTGGATACGGGAAGAACCGCAACCTGTGTGGGAGCAAGCCACATGGGGAACGCACCCGCATACTTCTCGATCAGGAGCGCAAGCGTACGCTCGTAGCAGCCGAGAGAGGTACGGTGGATGATATAGGGCAGCTTCTGGGTGTTGTCGGAGTCGGTGTAGTACATACCGAACTTTTCCGCCAGCAGCATGTCGATCTGAATGGTAACGATGGTGTCTTCCTTGCCGAATACGTTCTTGCACTGGATGTCCAGCTTGGGTCCGTAGAATGCGGCTTCGTCGATACCGATTTCGTAATCAATGCCCAGATTGTCAAGAATGTTCTTCATGACGCTCTGTGCTTCATCCCACTGCTCGGGAGTACCTTCGTACTTAGCGGTGTTCTTGGGATCCCACTGAGAGAAACGGAAAGTACAGTCTTCAAGAAGACCAACGGTATCAAGAACGTATTTTGCCAGTTCCAGACAGCCCTTGAATTCTTCTTCCAGCTGTTCGGGACGGAGAACAAGGTGACCTTCGGAAATGGTGAACTGGCGAACGCGGATCAGACCGTGCATTTCGCCGGAATCCTCGTTGCGGAACAGGGTGGATGTTTCACCGAAACGCATGGGAAGCTCACGGTAGGAGCGCTTCTTGTTCAGATAAGCCTGATACTGGAAGGGGCAGGTCATGGGACGCAGGGCGAAGCATTCCTTGGTTTCGTCATCGGCATCGCCCATGATGAACATACCGTCGCGGTAGTGATCCCAGTGACCGGAGATCTTGTAAAGGTCGCTCTTTGCCATGTAGGGGGTCTTGGTCAGCTGCCAGCCGCGCTTTGCCTCCTC